>JAHEYX010000170.1:0-1597 GCA_023251415.1 Chitinophagales bacterium | reverse complement strand
AACACGCCATCCGGTTCTATTTTTTCTATTAACAATTTACCTTCTATTGCAGAACGTGCAGTGCCTGCAATGTGAAGATGCGGGTAATAGCGTTGCAACAAAGATTGGAGGTTTTGAATTCCAAACGGTTCATCATCAATTAAAACTACTTTAATCATAATTGTTTTGTTGCGGTATTATAAGGGTTACCATGGTTCCTTGCGGAATATTATCTTCAACTAAAATACTTATTTTTTCTGAATTAAAGGTATTTATTGCAGCAATACGATCGGCAGCCAATTGCATTCCTTGTGATTGGTATTCAATATGCAGTGCCGAACGATTTAATTTACTCTTTGCTCTTCCAATACCATTATCAATAATTTTGCATATCAACTGTTTGGTGTCGCCGCTAAACGAAACAATCAATACCCCAAAGCCATCTTCTAAAGGTCCAATGCCATGACGAATGGCATTTTCAATATAAAGCTGAATTAACATAGAAGGTAAACGTACCGTGTTAATCGGCAGTCCGGGTGCTACTTCAAATTGAACCATAAATTTTCCTTGGAAGCGCATTTGTTCTAAAGTGATGTAATTTTTTAAATAATCAATTTCATTCGCTAGTGTGACCGAAGGTGAAGATGAAATTTCCAAAGTTTTTCTAATCAAGGAGGCAAATGAAGACAAGTAAAAATTAGCAGATTCAGCATCGTTTTCATTGATAAAAAACTGAATGGCATTTAAACAATTATAAATAAAATGCGGATTCATTTGAGCGCGCAAAGCCCGAGCTTCCATTTCGGATTTTTGACGTCGCAACAGGGTTTCAGTCAATAAAACTTGTTGTTGTTTTTTGGAACGCCATCTGGTAAAAACAAGCAAGCCGACTACAAACAAAAGAGCCATTCCCAATTTAAAATACCAGGTTTGATAAAAAGCCGGAATGATTGTAAAATGAACTTGTGCAGAGTTTTTAGAACGGTTACCCTCGTCATCAATACTGTAAACAATAAAATTATAATTACCGGGAGGCAATGAACGGTAATTGACATTGTTGCGTGTGGTACGTATCCAATTCTTATCTTGACCCATTAAACAATATTCAAATTGCGGGTGGTTATAATAGCCGAAAGCAATCGAATTGAAGGTAATGCTGATATTATTTTCAGTGCTAGTAAACAGCAATGTGTCTTGCAATGGGAAATGGTTTCCATTACTACTGATGCCTGTTAAATAAACCGGAGCGATAGGGTGATTGTGGTGTAAAATATAATTAAATAAACCCACCCCTTTCGATGTAGCAACTATAACGAAACTGTCTTTAACATACACGTCATTAATATCATTATCCGGAAGTCCATCTGCAACGGTATAAGAAAACCAATTTTTAATAGTGATATCATGGTTTGCCAATTCGTAATTAAAATTAATTAATCCTTGATTGGTAGTTATCCACACTTGTTTGCGCGGGTCTATAAACACGCGTTTAATAATAGCCCCATACAATGCCGGTATTACGGTTTGGTTGATGGTACGAATAATTTTTTTGCCATCATAAGCATAAATTTCTTCGGTTGCCGTACCTATCCATAATATCCCATGACGAGCACTTGCG
>JAHEYX010000169.1 GCA_023251415.1 Chitinophagales bacterium | reverse complement strand
CCTTTTTCTTGCGGATCGCCTATACGCGTACTGCCGTATTGTAAGCTCAAATTACCATTGCGCTTGTATAAATAATTATAAGCAGTGTTTAAATGCAAGCCATAACTGCCATACGAATAGATATCTCCTGTTAATGCCAAATCGTAATGATGTCCTAAAGCAAAATAATAACCGCCGTGACGCAAGAAGAAACCTTTATTAACGTCTTGTCCGGGCTCCGGCATCAATAGCCCTGAGGTTTGTCCTTTGGTAATAGGGAAAATGCCGAATGGAAGAATAATTGGAGTAGGGATGTTTTCTACAATTAATGTTGCCGGTCCGGTTACAATTAACTTTTCGGGTATAACCTTCATCTTATTGGCTTTAAAACCAAAGTGCGGTTCTTCAGCATCGCATGTAGTATAGGTGGCTTTATAACTGTAGTATTCTTCATCGCCTGAGCGTTTCACTTGTTCGCTGTGGATGAATCCTTCATCTTCTTTGGTAATCAAATCATAGATTTTTCCTTTACGGGTATCCATGTTATAGACCATTTTCTTGGAATCAAATGTTTTATCACCGTCTCTAAAACTCGGATTACCCACTTTAGCATTTACGGAGTCGGGATTGCCGGTTGCAGTAACCTGATGCAGTTTCCAATCTACTTCAATCAGATAAGAGGTTAATTCCAATTCTTTGTAATCAACTTTCGACGAGCGATACAGGTAAACTTTATTGGAATGCGCATCAAAAATGATGGAATCTTCGGCCTGGTATACTATAGTAGAGTCGGGGCCGTTGCTGGCATATTTAAGCTCGTTGGCTGCAAGGGCTTTATTGCTGCTGATTTTGCCGGAATCAAGGGGATTTGTAGTGGAATCGACTTTTGGTAATGGAAGACTGCTTTTTTTGCCGCTAATTGAATCCGGAACATAGCTTGAAGTGCCTACTGCATAAGCTTTTCCTGTTGTAAACACGTACAATGTGGAAACAAAAAAAGTTAATATAAGTATAAGCAGGCGCAAGAAGTTGGCTAATGATTTAATTTTGTACGGTATCCGCAAATTCTACCGATAACGTAATTTGCTCCAAAAATATAATTAATCAAGCAGTGTAGCATGAAAATAACCTCACTCAATTTTGTTAATAGAATAATAAGCACACCAACACTGGTGATTATAGGGTTGGTATTTGGTACTTTAATCAGCGCCAAGCCTAGTTTAGCCGGTAATAGCAATGGAAAATATAAAATCAAAACGGTATTTATAGATCCGGGACATGGAGGCAGCGATCCGGGTTGTCATGGCGTAATGTCGAAAGAAGCGGATGTAGCCTTAAAAATCTCGTTGCTTTTTGGCGGCATGATTGAAAAGAAATATCCGGATGTGAAAGTGGTGTATGCCCGAACAACCGATCAATTTGTTGATTTGTATGAGCGTGCTGTTATGGCTAATAAAGCCAATGCCGATTTATTTATTTGTATTCACTGCAACGCCAGTCCTAACCATAGCGCTTACGGTACAGAAACCTATACCATGGGATTACACCGTACCGATGATAATTTTCAAGTAGCCAAACGAGAAAACAGTGTAATTCTGTTGGAGAATGACTACCAAACACATTACGAAGGCTTCGATCCTAATGATCCTGCTTCGTACATCATGTTCAGTATGTTGCAAAATGCCAATTTGGATCAAAGTGTAAACTTAGCTTCTAAAATTCAAGATCAATTTGAAGATAACGGTCGTTTTAATCGTGGGGTGATGCAAGCCGGATTTGCAGTACTAGTGCATACTTCTATGCCTAGTATATTGGTAGAAACCGGTTTCTTAACCAATCCCGAAGAAGAGAAGTACATGAATTCAGATGCCGGACAAGAAACATTGGCTGCTTCAATTTTTAATGCCTTCGCTGCTTATAAAACCGAAATGGAAAATGTAAAAGGAAGCGTGAAAAAAGCCGATACTACCAATGAAGTGAAACCGGCTAATCCAAACAATTCCAATTCCAACCAAACTGTTAAAAAAACAGAACAAACGCAAGAAGGTCAAGCTAGTTCTACTGCTAATGCACCGGTAGGAGATTTTTATAAAGTGCAATTCTTTTCTTCTACTACACCATTAAATTTGGAAGATCCACGCATCAAAACAGTTGGTAAATTTACCATCGAGCAAGATAAAAAAGGAGTATACCATTACCTTACCGATAAGATTCCTACGGCTGTAGCAGCTTTACAAGTTCAAAACGATTTGCGAAAATCGGGATTCAAAGATGCCTTTATGGTCTTGTACAAAGAAGGCCGACGTCAGCCAACCGGCAACGCAAGCGATTATTAACTTAATTTCGAACCGGTTTACCTTTCGTTAATACACTTTGCAAGCGTTCTAAGGTTTTCTTAGTGCCAACCAAAGATAAGAAGGCTTCACGTTCTAAATCCAATAAGTACTGTTCACTTACAGTGGTTCCGGTCGATAAATCGCCGCCACACATTACATAAGCTAATTTTTGTACAATTAATAAATCATGATCGCTAATGTAATTGCCTAAGCGCATGGCATTCGCGCCGGTAAGCATTGCACCTAACGCTGTGCGGCCTAATACTTTAATGTCTTTACGTTTAACCGGCATCACATAACCTTGATCGGCTAATTCTAAAACCGCTTTCTTGGCTGCCGTTAATTGGCGCGATTTGTTTAAGATGATTTCGTCTTTGCCTTTGCGTAGAATGCCTAATTCAAAAGCTTCGTGTGCTGATGTAGCAACCTTTGCCTGAGCGATAGTTAAAAAGCGGTGTTGCAAGGTTGGTAATTGCACATCACCTTCAAAATATTCATCGCTGGCACGAACCGTAAATTCTTTGGTACCGCCACCGGCCGGAATAATTCCTACGCCCACTTCTACTAAACCAACATAGGTTTCAGCAGCAGCAATAACTTTATCGGCATGCAAACAACATTCACATGCACCACCTAAGGTTAAATCATGTGGTGCTAATACAACAGGTATCGACGAATAACGAATGCGCATGGTAGCTTGTTGGAACATGCGTACTGCCATATCCAATTCATCGTATTCTTGTTCCATGGCCAACATAAACATCATGGCCACATTGGCTCCGGCACTAAAGTTCAGCGCTTCGTTGCCAATTACTAAGCCTCTATAATTCTTTTCAGCAATTTCGATCGACTTCATTATACCGCTCAATACTTCACCACCCATGCTGTTCATTTTGGTATTGAATTCTAAGTTCAACACATCATCCCCAATATCAATTAAATTAACACCGCTGTTTTTCCAAACGGTTTTGGTTGATCTGAAGTTATCCAATAAAATTAAGCCATTGCTGTTTGGAATAATTTGTTGGGCTTTGGCAGTGGGTTCATAACAGGTGCGGGTAGTATCGGCAACACTGTAGAACGAAGCATTTTCTTGAGCAGCTAAGGCATATACCCAATCAGCAGCTTTGAAATTAGCTTTCTCCATAGCGGCCAATGTGGCTTTAATGCCGAGCACATCCCATATTTCAAATGGGCCGAGTTCCCATCCGAAACCGGCTTTCATGGCATCATCAATTTGATACGGATGATCAGCAATTTCAGGAATACGGTGACTGATATAAGCAAACAAACCATAAAAACTATTGCGGTAGAAATCGGCAGCTTTATCCGTGCCTTTCACTAAAACTTTAAGGCGTTCTTTTAAATTATCTATTGGTTTAGCCACATCCAAGCTTGCAAATTTTGAGCGTTGCTTGGCTTGATACTCCATGGTTTTTGGATTCAAAGTCAGAATTTCGGTCTTGCCACTGCTTTTATCTTTCTTGTAAAATCCTTGTCCTGTTTTATCGCCAATCCATTTGCGCGTAGCCATATCATTAACGAAATCGGGTACTTTAAACAAGTCGATTTGTTCATCGGATTTGCAATTTTCGATTAAGCCGTTGGCTACTTTTATTAAGGTATCTAAGCCTACTACATCGCAGGTGCGGAAGGTAGCAGATTTCGGACGACCGCATATCGGACCGGTTAAGACATCAATTTCATCTACACTTAAATCCAATTTATTCATCCAATAAAAGGTACTCATAATACCGTACACCCCAATACGATTGGCAATAAAGGCCGGGGTGTCTTTACACAATACGGTTGTTTTTCCTAAATACACATCACCGTACTGCAACAAGAATTCAACTACTTCGGGTTTGGTAAATGGAGTAGGAATGATTTCCAATAAACGCAAGTAACGAGGCGGATTGAAGAAGTGCGTACCACAGAAATGCGCTTTAAAATCGGCACTGCGTTGGTCTAACATGAGATGAATCGGAATGCCTGAAGTGTTAGAAGTGATGAGCGTTCCGGGTTTACGGAAATTTTCTACTTGAGCAAATAAGCTTTGTTTAATGGCTAAATTTTCGACAACCACTTCCATAATCCAATCGCAAGTGGCAATGGCGGCTAAATCGTCGGTAAAGTTGCCGGTTTTAATACGAGCAGCTTTACTTGGATGATAGAGCGCAGCCGGATTCGCTTTAATAGTACTTTGCAAGGCGTCGTTGACAATGCGGTTTTTTACTTTCGGATTGTCGAGGGTGAGCCCTTTAGCTGTTTCCTCATCCGTAAGTTTATTAGGTGCTATATCTAATAACAATACTTCGATACCGATATTGGCAAAGTGGCACGCAATGCGGCTTCCCATAACTCCACTGCCTAATATGGCTACTTTTTTAAGGCTACGATTTTGCAACGACATACAATTAAATTTATTCAACAAATGTAACTTAAAAAGTAATCAATTAGAAATTTGAAGGAGTAGAAATGAAGTAGTTGGAGTAATAAAAAATAACAGGCAGACAATAGGTTTTGATGTTTTGCGTTGGATATTTTCGAATTTGATAAAAGCAATACTATATTTATCCTGCATTTAAACCAATAATTATGAATACGCATTATGAAACTCGTCGCGAAAACTTCCTTATCAGCACCGATAAAAGTTTATTGCAAATAGCTGTCATACACGGTTTTTTAAGCAGCAGTTATTGGGCGAGTACACGTGCTAAGGAAACTACCGAATGCGCCATAGCCAATAGCTTGTGCTTTGGGGTGTATGATGGCACTAAACAAATAGGTTTTGCACGTGTGGTAACGGATTATGCCGTATTTGCTTATTTGGGTGATGTGTTTATTGTGCCGGAATACCAAGGACAAGGCTTATCGAAGTGGTTGATGGAGGTAATGTTATCGCATCCGGAATTACAAGGACTTCGTCGCTGGAGCTTAGCTACCAAAGATGCCCATGGCTTGTACGCCCAATTTGGCTTTACAGCACCGGTATTTCCGGAACGATGGATGGAACGTCCGGCTAAAGACGCTTATGTTAAAACGCAATAGCAGTAAAGCGCTTTCCTACTGATTAATTTTGGCAATAGCAGTTTGAAGTAACCGGAATACCGCTTTAAAACCTATACTTTAGGAGGGTAATAACGATGCTACCCATTAACAAGCCTGTTGCAGCAATAATTTTTGTTCTTTGCCGATTATGCTTTACTTTGTTGCCGCTTAATCTATAACTATTACTTATGTCGATTTCTGTTGCAGGACTTACCAAATTGTATACTACGCAAAAGGCTGTTGATGACATTACTTTCGATGTGAAGCCGGGAGAAATACTGGGTTTTTTAGGTCCGAATGGTGCCGGCAAAAGCACCACCATGAAAATATTAACCGGATATATACCGCAAACATCCGGTTTTGCAAGTGTATGTAATTTTGATGTGAGTAAACAAAGTCGCGATGTGAAACGTGTGATTGGCTATTTACCGGAGCACAATCCCTTGTATACGGATATGTATGTGAAAGAGTATTTGGCTTTTGTTGCCGGTTTGTATCAATTGAAAGAAGTGTCGAAGAAAGTGGCACGTATGGTTGAATTGACAGGTTTGCAAGTAGAGCAACATAAAAAAATTGGGCAATTGTCGAAAGGGTACAGACAGCGTGTAGGGCTAGCAGCAGCTATGATTCATGACCCTAAAGTGCTGATTTTAGATGAACCGACCAGTGGTTTAGACCCCAATCAAATTATGGAGATTCGTCAGGTGATTAAAAATGCCGGCAGCGATAAAACGGTTATTCTATCTTCCCATATTATGCAAGAGGTGCAAGCCATGTGTAATCGTGTAATCATTATTAATAAAGGAAAAATAGTGGCGAATGATAAGATTGAATTGTTGCAACGGATTAATCCAACACAATTTATTTTCTTGGTTGAATTTGATCAAGCTATTCGGGTAAGTGATATTGAAAAAATTGCTACCGTAGAACGGGTTAGAAAAATGAACGATACTACTGTTACTATTACAGCCGGTTCCGATATGCGTAATGCTTTGTTTGAATATGCTGTTAAAAATAAATTGGCCATAAAAACTTTACAAGAAGAGAAGCAATCCTTAGAAGATGTATTCCATCAATTAACACAAAATTAAACCGAATTATACTCATGAAATATTTACCTATTGATTCGAAATTATTTATTGAAAACCGTAAACGTTTTGCGGCTAAAATGGAATCTGATGCGATTGCCATTTTTCAATCCAATGATTTAATGCCACGTAATGCGGATGCGCAACACTTGTGGCGTCAAAACAGCGATATCTTTTATTTAAGCGGTATCGATCAAGAAGAAAGTGTATTGGTGTTGTTTCCGGGATGTGCTATTGATAACCGTCAAGAAGTGTTGTTCATTAAACGCACCAATGAAGATATTGCCATTTGGGAAGGTCATAAATACACCATTGAAGAAGCACGTGAAGCCAGCGGTATTCAAAACGTAATGTGGTTGGATATGATGCCATCTGTTTTGAATTTGATGATCAAGCATGCGAATACCATTTACTTAAATACTAACGAAAACGATCGTTATGTGCATGAAGTAGATTACAGAAGCTTACGTCATGTGTATGAAACGCAAAA
>JAHEYX010000168.1 GCA_023251415.1 Chitinophagales bacterium | reverse complement strand
TCGAAGTTTGTAAGGTGCCTTGCGCAACAAAATCACTTATAAATCCTGAAAAATTACCCTGGAAATATAACTGCCCTAAACGATGTAATAATTCCGGGTTTTGCGTTTGAGGTAAAAAGGTTAATACGGCATCACCCGAGCTTTGCAGTTGTTCAGTGGTAAAATCGATATAAGTGTTGGTGATATCAGGTAAGCCTTTTAATTTGAATTTGCCTTTGAAGAAACTGGCTCCCATTGCTAATTCCAGCTTACTACCTTTTATATTTCCAACGGTACCTGCCACTAAACCATTAATCAATAAAGGTTCATTCAAATAGCTTGGCAAGTCGGTAAAGAAGCGCAAATCTTCTACTCCAATTAAGCTGTTAGCAAAATGCGTTTCAAAATGCACCAAATCAACAAAATTGGCTAAATCACTGAGTTGATTAAAAGCCAAGCTCACTCGATTTCCTAAATGACTATAAGGTGTAATTACGGCTAATTCATTCAATACGATATTTTGAGGATTTATTTCAAAATGAGTGGTCAAATGATTTAATTGAAATCCCCGGTGTTCAGCAAAACTCAATTCATTAAAAACACCTTTGATCGTATCATCATGCAACAGCAATTGATTTAAGCTGAGGTTAATTCCGGCAACATCCATTTGATGTGTTGAAAAGTGTTTGCCCGTATCTTGTTGTTGATCGGCATAAGTAAACTGTCCCGCACTAATTTCAAATGTTTTTAGCGAAATAAACCAATGTGCAGGATTCAATTTTATACTGTCAAATTGTTGTTGTTCAATAATAGAATCATGTTGCGAACGGTAAACCAGTCGTTGGGGTAATCGGTTGGATTGTATGCAAAGCTTCGGTTCATTTAAATGAATGTCATTTACGAGTAGTTTGTGATGCTTAAAATCAGTACTGTTAAAATCAAATTGTGCCTGAGCCAAAGAGCCTTCAATACTAGGGCCTTTATCGTCCATCCATTTAACAGCAACGGCTGTGAGATATACTTTTTGTATATTTAATTGCCAGCTCCCTCCTTGTGAACTACCTGTCTTGGATCCACCTAATTCATCTAGTATAAATTGAAAATTAAAGGTGCTGTCTTTTCCGGTTCGTTTAACGTTTAATTTTACTTGCTCCAACCGTAAAGCTGTAATTGTGGCTGTTTTACGAATAAACAATAAATCACTAAGGTATAATTTAACTGAACCGGCATAAAGCAGGGTATCCGACTTACGGTCTTTAAGAACCACCTTATTTAACAACAGGTGATTAAACAAGTCAGCATCAATATTTCCAATTGTAAGTTCAGTTTTTAAGGTACTCGCTACATAGTTTGTAATTTTCTGAATTAACCAACTTTGAACCCGCGGATTTTTTAACGCGGCCCAAATGGAAAACGTCAGCAATACTACTATGCTGAGCGTAATTAATACTATTTTCCTGAGTCGTTTCAGAGAATTGGTTTTTGGAATTTAAAAGTAAGCTAAAGTGTTGGATTCTACTTAAAAATCGTACCAAATTAACCACATTCGATTGTACAACTGACCAACCCGGTAAATAGGCGCCTAATTTATTTTGAAAGTGAGTTTTAAGTTGACCCTTCGACCGGTCAAATAATTCGGAACGGCATAGGTAATATTGTACAAATCTTTTACCCATACATAACTAACGGTATTGCTAACACCCAATAGGTTAAAAAGCTCTAAGCTTGCCCATATACTTTCAAAATGTTTGGCGAATTTGCGGCTTTCATACTTCACCTTCTTACCGTCAAGCAATAAAGCCGAAAAGCCTACATCCACTCTTCTATAAGGAGGAATGCGCAGGGTGTCTTTGTAGCGATTATGATCCGGAGGGCCAAATGGTAAGCCGCTTCCAAACAGCATATTCAAATGCACTTTAAAATTATCGTGCTTAGGTAAATAATCGCTGAAATATACTCCTACATTGATGCGTTGGTCAGTTGGACGAGGTATCCAACCGGAATAAAGTAAGGTGTCTTTTACAACAGTCTTGTTTTGAATAGCACTCGATATTTTCGGACTAATAACTTCCCCGTCTTGATTAATAAATGCCTTGATATAATCATCTGTCAAGTTTTCTTTGGTAGTCATGTAGCTCAAACTGATCCAGGACTCCGCATCTTTAACAAATTCACCATTCAAGCGCAAATCAACGCCAGTGGCATAAGCAATGGCATTATTGGTTCCAAAGTACTTAATACGCACATTATCTACTTCATACGGAATTATATTGGTCATGTACTTGTAATAAGCTTCCGAAACCAAACTAAACTTGCGATTCCACAATTTAAAATGATAATCAGAACCCAAAACCACATTTTGATGCACGTATCCGTCTAAATCGCGTAACTCCCGGTAGAATGGTGGTTGGCTGTACATGCCGGTTCCTAAGCGAAACAACACATCCCGTTTCCATTTAGGGAAAAAGGTTAATTGAACGCGAGGACTGATTAATAGCTGCTTGTTTAAGTCCCAATAATTAAAACGTACACCGGTGGTGAGTTTGAAATGTGTGGTATCGCTGAAGCCGAATGAGTTCTGAATATAGCCACTAAAGCGCGTTGAAATCAGTTCAGTGGATGTTTTTACATAGCGCATTAAATTTACAGCACGATCAGAATAGGGTAAAGAATACCCAGCCGAATCGGTTCGATGCCATTCTTTAATATTATCTTCAATAAATTCATGTTGCAAGGTTAAACCCCAATTCAATGAACTGCTTCCATAAAAATAAGATCCGATATGGCTGATATTAGCAACGGTGGCAGCTAAATAATTACGTGCATAATCATGATTAGTACCTACTCCTAAGCTTTTTTTAATCGAATTGAAAGTTGGTTTACTTACATCCGTTTCTACTTGTCCTATATAATATTGCCCCATTATATCAAACGTTTCATCTTCATTCATACGAAATACCGAGGACAGTACTTTAAGCTTAAGATTTTTTGTTGGGCGATACAATAAGGACAAACCGCCCATATTGGTTTGAAACTGATCAATTTCCTGTCCGTCAAAAGCCACTGTCAAGCGGATACTTTGATTTACGAGTCCAAAAGAAGTTACTGCCGATTCAGGGACAAAGCGAAATTTGTTTTGATTGTAATTGGCTATGGCGTGTAATTCTAGTTTTTCCGTTAAATCATAAGTTACATAAAGCTGAGCATCTGTAAATACCGGTTGGTATTCCCCTTTGGTAGGTTGGCTGTTTAATAATATTTGATTCGTCTTATTTCGAATACCGGCTAACAAGGTCAAGCGATGATTGGGAGAACATCCTTCTAAGGTCAGGGATTGGCCTAATAAGCCGGCACTAGCCGTTGCACCAAACTTTTTTGGTTGTTTGTATTGCACATCAAGCACACTGGCCATTTTATCCCCGTATTTTGCTTGAAATCCTCCGGCAGAAAATTTCAAACTAGAAACCATGTCCGGATTCGCAAAGGTTAATCCTTCTTGTTGTCCGCTACGTATTAAAAAAGGACGATAAATTTCAAAGTCATTTACATAAACCAAATTTTCGTCATAATTGCCTCCTCTTACACTGTATTGCGAGCTTAGTTCATTATTTGAAGCGGCTCCAACCGTTTTTAAAAGGGCTTCTAAATTCATGGTACCATTCGGCAACTCTTGCAATTTACGCGGGTCAATTACGGTTATGCCTTCGATACGATCTTTTTGGTCGCTAATTACGGCTTGTGGTAAAATATAATTGTTAGACTCTAAAACGATGTTCAGTTCATAAGGGGCATTCGAAGTTAAGGTTAGGGCTTGTTTTTGAGTCTTAAATCCGGCAATAAAGAAAATTAGCGTAATGGGGGTATTAACCGGTACATCAAAATAGTAAATGCCACTGGGGCCGGTAACTACGGCATCAGGCTTGTTTTCGATAGCAACACTAACCGATTCCAGGGGTTTATGATCTGCTGTTTCGATCTTACCGTATACACGTGCTTTATCTTGTGCAGAAGCGATAACCTGAAAACA
Source organism: Chitinophagales bacterium (assembly GCA_023251415.1). Taxonomy (GTDB): domain Bacteria; phylum Bacteroidota; class Bacteroidia; order Chitinophagales; family CAIODY01; genus JAHEYX01. Next base: position 2,945 of record JAHEYX010000168.1, on the reverse strand, counting down.
ACATAAAAAAAGAAGAATAAAAAAACAGATTTTCATCATTGCACAAACGCAGTTCAAGTGGTAATATTTTATTAAATACAGGAGTTCAATCAACTATTTTTTTACATAATAGTATTTCAAACCGTCAGTAGTTTCTTCGTGTAAAATCAAGGAGTCGAGTTTGAATTCAATCGAATGACGAATAAAATCATTTTGATTGCGGTGATTCAATAATCCGCCTTTTCGATAGCTGATAATGGAGGCTAAATGTCCGCTAACTACGCTCGTTTCTTGGCTAATGGTGAAACGTAAAGATTCAGTTTTATTGCCACGTTGGTACTTGGTATAATTCCCTTTTTCGGTATATTCAATATATTTATCATAACCTGCAATTGCCGGGGTATTAAAGCCACCGTTTATTCCACCATCTGTTCGTACCCATTGCCAGGCTCCAAACAACTGTTTTGTTGCATCGTCCGGAACGGCAATATTTTTGCGGCAGCCGGTATTGATTACAAAAATAGGAACAAGAAAAAACAAGGTGGTAAATAGGGCAGTTATTTTCATAGCGACTTAAATTAGAGCCCTAAAATACAGTTTTCTGTAATTTTTTCTGAAAATAATCGAATGGAAAGGGTAAAGTCAACTTACAAACTTGATTGCATTACGCGCATAAACAGTTCCATACGTCGATGTGCTATAGGTACAGCCACATTTCCGGTTAATATTACCTCGCCACCATCTACAGTATGTATTGCTTGTACATGATTCATGTTGATTACATATGATTTATGAACGCGGTAAAACTGATGGTTCTGCAACAATTCTTCATATTGCTTAATTGGTCGACTGGAAATAAGTTTTGGACTGTTAGCGAAATAAAATTCCGTATAGTTACCGGAAGACTGCAAGTAAAGAATATCACTGATTTGAATAACAGAATGAGCTTGAAACGAATGTATAAAGAGCTTTTGCGGTTTATTGGAGTGTTGAACCGGTTCACGCAATAACTGATATTGTAAATTAGTAGTTTGATGTGATTTTTCCTGAAAACGATTAATAGCTTGTTTCAATTCATCGGCTTTAACCGGTTTAAGAATATAATCTAAAGCAGAGTATTTAATCGCTTGAATAGCATACTCCGAATAAGCGGTGATGAAAATGATTCCAAAGCTGATTTGGTCAAATAGTTTTAGCAAATCAAAGCCATTATAGGGGGGCATGGAAATGTCCAATAAGACTAAATCAGGGTTTGTTGACTTTATGACATCAAAGCCTTGATCAACCGATTCGGCTTCTCCAACAATAGTCGCTTCCGGATTGTGTTTACCGATTAGATGGCGCAACAAATCACGATTACGTTCTTCATCATCAATGATTACGATACTGGTTTTTTTGTAAGTAGTAGCGGGATCCATAGGTTTACGGTAGTACCATTTTGAGTTGCAGGATTAGGACTAGTAATAGTCAATTTTCCTGCATTTCCGTTAGTTGTTTTAATTAGCTCCAAACGCTCAATAATGTTATTCAGCGCAACGGAGTGATGTTGGTCACCGGCCAGGGTGGATCGTTGATAGCCGATACCATTATCTATCACGCGTAAATGTAGAAAATCATTTTCAATACCTAAAATTATTTGCAATTTTAACTTTCGTTCGTTTTGAACCGGACTCAATCCATGTCGAATCGCATTCTCAATAAGCGGTTGCACCATCATTACCGGTATAAAAATAAGATGGGTAGGAATTTCATCAGGCAAAATTACTTTAAAGTGAAAACTTCTTTTCAAACGAACTTCTTCTAATTTGACATATTTTTCGAGAAACTGCAGTTCTTGTTGCAACGATATTTTTTGTTGTCTGGAGTTTTCTAATAGTTCACGCAAAAGCGTAGAGAAGTTAGTAATATAATTCAGGGCTTCAGCCTCATTTTTTTGAACGACCAATTCCTGCAAGGTATTCAAGGAATTAAATATAAAATGCGGGTTCATTTGCGCTAATAAGGCGTTATGTTCTAATTCCGTTAAGCGTTTCTTCAGTTCCTGTTCCGCCTCCATCCGCTCTGTCTGTGCCTGCTGCTCTTCTAGGTTGCGGATTAAATCCATTGTTTTAATACTAAAGTGATTCTGATAAAGTTCTTGATAAAGTGCTAAATATTTGTAAGCATTTTGAGAATCATTTAATTCAAAATAGGTAGAGCTAATTTTTTTATAAATTTCCATTAATCCAAATTTATCATCAAGACTTAAATAAATACGCATAGCACGAGAAAAATTAAATAAACTTTTATTTAAATTTTTCAATGTATAGTAATAATGACCTTTGGATTCAAAATAAATTGCATTTAAATTTGAATGATTTAATTCAAATCTAATTTTGTTTGCTTTTAACAAATCATAAGCTACTTCTTCTAATTTCGTTTGAGTAACAAGTTTGATTTTAACTTCAAGCAATATTAAGCGACAGTGGATTCTTTTAATTTCTAATTTGTCTAGCCCACGTTGACATTTTTGGATGTATTCTAGGGAGATTTTATTATCGTTTTTAGAAAAATAATTAACAGCGAGATTAAAATTCGATAAAATTATATGATATTGGTCATTATACTTAATTGATAAATCTAATGTGTTTTTGAAATGGTTAATTGATTTAGTTATGTTAAAATTGGAATAACATGTACCTAGATTACTTTCTATAAAAATATCATATTTACTACCAAATTCTTTATTCTTACTTTTTTGAACTGTGTTTTTAGCTTTTTGTAGCTTGTTTATAGCACTGATATAATCGAAAGTATGAACACAATAAACTGAGTAGTTAATAAGTAAAATTAATATAGACTCTGTACATGCTTCATCTAAAATTTTATTTTCATATTTAACCAAAGCATTGCTAAGAATTAACTTCGCTTGTTTTAATCTCTCAATTTTAAATTCGTAGGTACTTAGCAAGTTTAAGAAGAATATT
>JAHEYX010000167.1 GCA_023251415.1 Chitinophagales bacterium | reverse complement strand
GGTAGCAGAATTCTGCTTATTTAGAATACAATTCTACAATCAATTGTTCTTTGATGTTTTCTGGAATTTGATCACGTTCAGGTTGAGTGATGAAAGTGCCTTCCATTTTATCGCCATTCCATTGTAACCATGGGAAATGTCTTCCGCTGTTGTTCAATGAATTTTTGATTACTTCTAATTCGCGTGATTTAGCAGTAACAGAAATGACATCGCCCGGACGTAAAATATAGCTAGGTGCATTTGCTGTTTTGCCATTCACTTCGATGTGTTTATGACCTACCAACTGACGAGCAGCGCGGCGGGTTGGAGCTAATCCCAAGCGGAAAACGGTGTTATCCAAACGGGATTCCAATTGTTTCAATAAGTTTTCACCTGTTACTCCGTGTTTTCTTGCAGCTTCCACGAAAATTTTACGAAACTGACGCTCCAAAATACCATAGGTATATTTGGCTTTTTGCTTTTCTTTTAACTGTAAAGCGTAGTCAGACTGCTGCTTTTTCTTACGTGCCATACCGTGCATACCACTTGGGTAATTTTTACGGTCTAATGCTTTGTCGGCACCGAAAATAGGTTCACCAAAATTACGAGCAATTTTGGAAGACGGTCCTGTGTATCTAGCCATTGTTGTTGATTATATTTTTTGTTTTTAATTAAATTGAAATTCCGTATCGTGATTATACGCGACGGGCTTTAGGAGGACGGCATCCGTTGTGAGGCATTGGAGTAATATCACGAATGATTGTTACTTCAATTCCGGTTTGAGCCAATGCACGAATCGCTGATTCACGACCTGCTCCTGGGCCATTTACGAATACTTCACATTTACGCATTCCGGCATCATGAGCTACTTTTGCAGCATCAGAGGAAGCCAATTGTGCAGCGTATGGAGTGTTCTTTTTAGAACCTTTGAATCCCATTTTACCTGCAGAAGACCAAGAAATAACTTGACCTGATTTATTGGTAAGCGAAATGATGATATTGTTGAAGGAAGCTTGAATGTGTGCAACACCTTCTGCATCCGTTTTTACGGTCTTCTTCTTGGTTACTTTTTTACCGGAAGATGAACTGTTTGCTTTAGCCATTGTAATGTATCGTTATTGTTTAATGATTCTTTTTATTCTTTATCAGCCTATGCTGCTAAATTCCTACTTATTCTATTTAGTAGGTGCCTTTTTCTTACCGGCAACTGTTTTACGTTTACCTTTACGAGTACGGCTGTTTGTACGAGTACGTTGACCACGTAATGGCAATCCACGACGGTGACGGATACCTCTGTAACAACCAATATCCATTAAACGCTTAATGTTTAATTGAATTTCACTACGAAGTGCACCTTCAACTTTCCATTCGTTATTGATGATTGTACGAATTTTGTTCAAATCTTCATCATCCCAGTCTTTCACCTTTTTCAAAGGATCAATACCGGCTTGTAATAATATTTTGCGGCCACCACTGCGACCAACGCCGAACAGGTAGGATAATCCTACTTCTCCTATTTTATTTTTTGGTAAGTCTACGCCTGAAATACGAGCCATTTTCTATTTATTTTGATTATTTGTTTGATTGATTGTGTGGAAGGAGCACCTCCAATAAATTATCCTTGTCTTTGTTTATAACGTGGATTCTTTTTGTTGATGACATACAACTTTCCTTTACGGCGAACGATCTTGCAATCTTCACTTCTTTTTTTGATGGATGCTCTAACTCTCATTTTATGTTTTTGTTTTTCAGTTAATTGTAATTTATTTTCGGATTCGATCTAATCCGACTGTACTTCCCTCCTATTTATAACGGAAGATAATTCTTCCCCTTGTTAAATCATACGGACTCAATTCCACTTGCACACGATCACCCGGTAGAATACGAATGTAGTGCATTCTCATTTTTCCGGAAATAGTTGCCAAAATGCTGTGTCCATTGGCCAATACTACTTTGAACATGGCATTACTGTTTGCCTCTTCAATAGTACCGTCTTGTGTTATTACATCTTGCTTAGCCATTTATTTCTGATAACTTGTGTTTAAGTTTATATTTTTCTGTTCTTCGGCTTCAATGATACCAAAATTTGATAAAATCGAAGGTCCTTCTTTTTGAATTGCTATCGTGTGTTCAAAATGAACCGATGGCAATCCATCTTTAGTGATATAAGTCCAACCATCTTCCGCAATCGTAACGTCTTTCTTTCCTAAATTTATCATTGGCTCAATTGCGATTACCATTCCTTCCAAAATCTTCTTTCCTGTTCCTCTTCTTCCGTAATTAGGCACTTGCGGTTCTTCATGCAATTCCCTTCCAACACCATGACCAACCAATTCTGTTACTATTCCGTAACCAAACTTTTCACAATGATTTTGAACTGCAAAGCTAATATCTCCAATCCGGTTATTCAAACGTGCTGCATCAATTCCTTTGTATAAGCTTTCTTTGGTAACTTTCATCAACTGTAATTTAGCTGCATCCACATTTCCAACTGCAAAGGTATATGCCGAATCGCCAATAAACTCATTCATCAGTACTCCAATATCCACAGAAACGATATCACCGTCCTGAATTATTCGTTCACCGGGCAAACCATGCACTACTTCTTCGTTTACAGAGATACAGGCTGCTGCCGGAAATTGACGGTCAAATACCTGATAGCCTTTAAAAATCGGATACCCTCCCTTATCATGGATGTAGGTATCAACAATTTCATTGATGGCCGCAGTTGTTACACCGGGTTTAATCATTTTAGCTACTTCAGCAAGTGTTTCACTAACTAACAAAGAACTTTTTTTTATTAATTCAATCTCCTCGAATGTCTTGTATATAATATCACTCATTTATACTACGCGCTTTTAGCTAAATTATCCTTGTGGCACTGCAATCGCAGCGTTGGCAACTTGTCTGCCTTTAATTCTACCGGTTTTCATTAAACCATCATAGTGACGGCTCAATAAATGACTTTCTACTTGTTGCAAAGTATCTAAAATGGTTCCTACCATGATTAAGATAGAAGTACCTCCAAAGAAACTTGCGAATTGAGAATTGATGTTCAAAATACGAGCAAATGCAGGCATAATCGCAACTAACGCTAAGAATAATGATCCCGGTAAAGTGATACGAGAAATAATCGCATCAATATATTCCGATGTTTTCTTACCCGGTTTAACACCCGGAATGAATCCTCCATTACGCTTCATTTCATCAGCCATTTGAACCGGATTAACAATCAATGCGGTGTAGAAATAAGTGAATATCACTACTAAGAAACCAAATAATAAGTTATAAGGGATTGACATGTAATCGGCAAAAGATAATACCAATGAATTGTTCGGGAATAACTGTAACAGTAAGCTAGGTACGAACATGATGGCTTGAGCAAAAATGATCGGCATAACACCTGCAGCATTCACTTTCAAGGGTAAATATTGACGAACACCGCCATATTGCTTGTTTCCAACGATACGTTTAGCATATTGAATTGGAATTTTACGTGTTCCTTGTACCAATAAAATAATGAAGAAAATAACCGCAACCAAGAAGATAATTTCAACCAAGAACATAATCAAACCGCCACCACCCATTGCAACACGGGCTTGAATTTCGGTTAATATAGCTGTCGGGAAACGAGCCATGATACCAACCATGATTAAGATAGAAACCCCGTTACCAATACCTTTATCGGTGATACGTTCACCTAACCACAATGCGAACATTGTTCCGGCAGTCAAAGTAACGATGGTAGACAACCAGAATATAGTTGGTGGAACCAAAATACCATTTGGACCTACTTGAGAATTTAAATAAGTAACATAAGCCATACCTTGGAATGCCGTAATCAAAATAGTAGCGAAACGCGTGTATTGATTGATTTTACGACGTCCACTCTCCCCTTCCTTTTGTAACTTTTGAAAATAAGGAATTGCCATACCTAATAATTGGAGGGCGATGGAAGCAGAGATATAAGGCATGATACCTAATGCAAAAACTGAAGCTCGAGAAAACGAACCTCCTACAAAGGTATTAAACAAGCCTAATAATCCACTAGAACCACTTTTTCCTAATCCTTCTAATGCTGCCGGGTTAATTCCGGGAAGCACTACATAGGATCCAAAACGGTAGATTAGAACCAAAAGTAAAGTAGTGAGAATCCGACCACGAAGTTCTTCAATGGCCCAGATATTTTTTAAGGTATCTATAAATCTTTTCATTGATGGTGTTTAATTACTTAATAATTTCAGCAACGCCTCCTTTTGCTTCAATAGCTTCTTTAGCCTTAGCACTAAATGAATGTGCTTTAACATTAATTTTTGTAGTCAATTCGCCATTGGCTAAAACTTTAATACGGTCAGTTTTAGTAATCAAACGATTGGCACGTAATGTATCAAAATCGATAGTATCGGTAGCGAATTTAGTAGCATAATGTGCTAAATCACTCAAATTCAATACTACAAATTCAATACGATTTAAATTTTTGAAACCACGTTTTGGTAAACGACGTTGAATTGGGGTTTGACCACCTTCATGTCCGCGTTTTGATTTATAACCTGCACGTGATTGAGCACCTTTATTACCTGCTGTAGCGGTTCCGCCATGTCCGGATCCTTCCCCACGAGCGATACGCTTTTGATGGTGTGTAGCACCTTTGGCAGGACGAAGTGTATGTAAGTTCATTATCTTTATTTTTTACTGCGTTAAATCTATGGTTAATTTGGGATTAATTTACAACTTTCAATAAATGGCCAACTTTCTTTACCATTCCTAAAATCTGAGGTGTAGCTTCATGTTCTACGGTTTGATTTAGTTTAGTAAATCCTAAAGCCTTAATAGTTGCTTTTTGATCGTATTTTCTATCAATCGCGCTGTTGATATAGGTAATTTTAATTTTTGACATGATGAGTCTTTTTTATGATATCGCTTATGGCAATTATCCGTTGAATACTTTTTTCATACTGATCGTTCTGTGATTTCCAACTGTTAATGGATCTCTCAAGTTTTCTAAAGCATTGATAGTAGCTTTTACCACGTTATGCGGATTAGAAGAACCTAATGATTTAGCTAACACGTCGGTAATACCGGCACTTTCCAAAACGGCTCTCATTGCACCACCCGCAATTACACCGGTACCATGAGAAGCTGGAGCAACACGAACGCGTCCGGCACCAAACTTACCTAATTGTTCATGAGGTACTGTTCCTTTCATAATTGGAACTTTTACCAAGTTCTTTTTAGCATCTTCAGTAGCTTTGGTAATGGCTTCAGAAACCTCACGGGCTTTTCCTAAACCATGACCTACGATACCATTGCCATCACCTACCACAACTAGGGCTGAAAAAGTGAAGGTACGTCCACCTTTGGTTACTTTAGTCACACGACCAACATTAACCAATTTTTCTTTCAATTCCAGCTCGCTGGCTTTTACTCTTTGTACGTTTTCTGACATATTGTTTTTTGCTTAAATTTATGATTAGAATACTAAACCTCCTTCACGTGCAGCATCAGCTAACACTTTAATGCGACCATGGTACAAGAAACCATTACGATCAAAGATAACTGAATTGATTCCGGCAGCTTTTGCTTTTTCAGCAATTGCTAACCCTACGCGTTTAGACTTTTCGGTTTTAGAAATTTTTTCTTTAGATAAAGACAATGAAGTAGAAGCAGTAATCACGCGATTAGCTGCATCATCTACCAATTGTGCATAGATTTCAGCATTGCTGCGGAAAACACACAAACGAGGACGTTCAGCAGTACCACGTAAAGTGATACGACTTCTTAATTTAACTTTTTCTCTTTTTGTACGGTTATGAATTACCATTTTAGTTGTATTTGCCGTGTTGGTCGAACCTACACGATTGTTTTAATTTAGTGATTATTTACCAGCTGTTTTACCTGCTTTTCTTCTTAATACTTCGCCCACATACTTAATACCTTTTCCTTTGTATGGTTCAGGTTTACGTAAAGAACGGATTTTAGCAGAGATAGCTCCTAATAATTCTTTATCATGACTTTCTAATGTAACTAATGGGTTAGCCCCTTTTTCAGTTACCGTAGCCACTTTAATTTCTTTAGGCAACTGGATAATGATGTTATGCGAATAACCAACTGCTATATCTAAGTTTTGACCGGTAGATGCAGCTTTGAAACCCACCCCTACTAATTCTAATTTTTTAGTATAACCTTCTGTTACGCCGGTAACCATGTTAGCAATCAAGGCACGGTATAAACCATGCAATGCTTTATGACGCTTTTGGTTAGTTGGACGTTCAACAGTTACAGTTGTTCCTTCCACTTTAATTACAATATCGCTATCCACCTTACGGGTTAGTTCGCCTTTCGGACCTTTAACTGTAACCGTATTGTTACCTGCTACAGAAATTGTAACTCCTTTAGGTAATGTAATCGGTGCTTTTCCTATACGTGACATTTTATTTACTTATTTATTGAGTTAGTTTAGAAAATCTGACATAACACTTCTCCTCCCACATTTTGCGCTTTAGCTTCTTTATCTGTCATTACTCCTTTAGAAGTAGACAAGATTGCGATACCTAAGCCATTTTTAACACGACGAATATTTTTCATCGGTGTATATCTACGTAATCCAGGTGTACTGATACGGTTCATCTCACGAATAACCGGTAATTTAGTAGTTGGATCATATTTCAAAGCGATTTTGATAACACCTTGTTTGTTTTCAGAATCTTGAAATACATATTTCAAAATATAACCTTTCTGAAATAAAATTTCAGTAATCTTCTTTTTAAGGTTGGAAGCCGGGATTTCCACAATTCTGTGGCGGGCCATTTGTGCATTTCTGATTCGGGTCAGGTAATCTGAAATCGGATCGGTATTCATTTATATCTAATTTAGAATTTTAATAATTTGTTTAATCAATGGGCTTACCAAGAAGCTTTAGTCATTCCAGGTATTTTTCCGTTCAATGCCAATTCGCGTAATTTGTTTCTGCAAACACCAAACATGCGGCTGTAGGCACGAGGACGACCGGTCAACTGA
>JAHEYX010000166.1:5049-7054 GCA_023251415.1 Chitinophagales bacterium | reverse complement strand
AAGTTTTGAAATAAGTGTAAGTACTAAGCGAAATGGTCTTTTACCAAGCATCATTAATCAAGGGCCCTATTTCACGCAGGATACTAAAAAACTATTACAACAACTCCGAAAAGGTGATATGGTAACCATTACTGATATCTATGCGAAAGGCCCCGGAGCTCCCGCAAAAAAACTTGGTTCTTTAACTATTAAAATGATGTAAAAAATTAATCCCTATGCAACAATCACAAATATCCTTAAAGCAGCTCATGCTAGTTTTGGCTAGTTGGCTATATTGTTCGTTCGCTTTTTCCGGCAATCCTCCAACCAAAACTACTACTTCTACTTCAACAGTTAAAGTACCTCCACGATATCAACTTTATCAACCAAGTTCAGTAGGAAAGCAGCCCATTCCTTATGAAAATGTTCGTGAAGCAGATGTGTTTTGGCAGAAACGGGTCTGGCGCTTACTTGATTTTCGAGAAAAAATGAACCTGCCTTTTACTTATCCCGATACCAGTATGCGCTTATTTGATATTATTCATAACGCTGCTAAAACAGGCCAAGTAATGGTGTTTTCTCCTTTAGATGACGAATTTACCTCGCCTTTAAGTTTGCAAGAAGTTAATGAATTAGGTGGCGGGAAAGATTCATTTATAGTTACCGATCCGATTACCGGAAAAGATTCACTGGTTATTCAAGATCACGCATTAAATCCGGAGGATGTAATAAAGTTGCGCATCAAAGAAGATTGGTATTTTGATAATCGCTTGGGTAAAATGCAAGTTCGTATTATAGGAGTAGCTCCTGTCATCGAAAAGTATTCCAGCAATGGAACATTACTCGGTTTACAAACCTTATATTGGGTTTATTTTCAAGATTTACGCCCGCTATTAGAGCAACATACTGTTGCGAATTTTAAACAAGATGCCAATCGTCTAAACTGGGAAGAATTATTAGAAATGCGTATGTTTTCAAGTACGATTTACAAAGTATCAAATGTGCAAGATCGTTCTATCAGCTCGAATTATAACGGTATAGATGCTTTATTAAAGGCAGAGGAGGAAAAGGAAAAAATAATAAATATGGAGCAAGATCAATGGAGTTATTAAAAAAAAGGGAGTCAGTATTGACTCCCCTTTTTTTATGCTTCTTTCTTTTTTGACTTTTCAGAAGATTTACCTTTAATAGATATTTTTAATTTATCTTCTTCAGGTAATTTATCAACCATTATGATGTCTCCTTCTTTCGCTTGAAGATTTAATAATTCTTCTGCCAAAGGATCTTCTAACCATTTTTGAATGGCTCGGTATAATGGACGTGCCCCGAAATCCGGATCAAAACCTTTATCAGCAATAAAATCTTTAGCGGCTGTCGTGATTTCTAATTCGAATTTCAAATTGTGAATACGTTTCAATAAACTCTTTAAGGCAATATCAATAATGCGATGCATTTCTTCTTTACCTAATGAATTAAATACAATGGTTTCATCAATACGATTCAGAAACTCCGGTGAAAAAGTTTTGCTCAAAGCTTTCTCAATAACATTTTTAGAGTGATCTTCTTTCTGAGCTTCGCGAGCACCGGTTGCAAACCCAACACCTTGTCCAAAATCCTTTAATTGACGAGCGCCAATATTAGAGGTCATAATGATGATGGTGTTTTTAAAATCCACTTTACGACCAAGTCCGTCAGTTAATGTACCTTCATCAAACACTTGCAACAAAATATTGAATATATCATGATGTGCTTTTTCGATTTCATCCAACAATACAATGCTGTATGGTTTACGACGAATTTTTTCGGTTAATTGACCACCTTCTTCATATCCTACATAACCCGGAGGGGCACCAACTAAACGACTAACCGTAAATTTTTCCATGTACTCACTCATGTCCATTCGAACAATGGCATCTTCGGTATCAAACATATTGCGTGCTAAAGCTTTAGCGAGCTCTGTTTTACCAACGCCGGTAGGTCCTAGGAAGATGAAAGTTCCAATAGGTTTTTTCGGATCCTTTAATCC
>JAHEYX010000166.1:0-5039 GCA_023251415.1 Chitinophagales bacterium | reverse complement strand
AACTCGGTTACGTTTAATGGCTTTAACCAATTTTTCAATGGCGTCGTCTTGACCAATTACTTCGGCTTTAAGTTCTTGTCCCATGCTCATTAACTTATCACTTTCTTTTTGAGCAATACGTTTAACCGGAATACCGGTTGACATGGCTATCACTTCAGCAATATCATCTTCGGTAATCGGGTAGCGCATACTTTTACTTTCTTCCTCCCATTTATTACGTGCAGCTTCCAATTGCTCTTCTAATTGACGTTCGGAGTCTCTTAATTGAGCAGCTTTTTCATATTGTTGACTTTTCACAACAACATTTTTTTCTTCTTTAATGGCATCAATTTGTTTTTCCAGATCCATTACTGCAGCAGGCACATGAATGTTTTTTAAATGCACACGTGCACCAACTTCATCTAAAACATCAATGGCTTTGTCAGGTAAAAGGCGGTCAGTTATATAACGAACGCTCATGTTTACACAGGCTTGTATAGCTTGTTCATCATAACTTACGTTATGAAATTCTTCGTAGGTAGGTTTTAAATTTTTAAGAATTTCAATAGATTCTTCCACTGAAGGTGGGTCAACAATTACTTTTTGGAAGCGACGATCTAAGGCACCGTCTTTTTCAATAAATTGACGGTATTCATCCAAAGTAGAAGCACCGATACATTGCAGTTCGCCTCTTGCTAAAGCCGGTTTAAAGATATTGCTCGCATCTAATGAACCGCTTGCTCCACCAGCACCAACAATAGTATGAATTTCATCAATGAACAGAATCACATCTTTGTTTTTCTCTAATTCATTCATGATTGCTTTAATACGTTCTTCAAATTGACCACGGTATTTGGTTCCGGCAACTAATGCGGCTAAATCCAACATTACAATGCGTTTGTTGAATAATACGCGAGAAACTTTACGTTGAATGATAAGCAAGGCCAATCCTTCCACAATGGCTGTTTTACCAACTCCCGGTTCACCAATTAAAACGGGGTTATTTTTTTTACGGCGCGACAAAATTTGTGAAACGCGTTCAATTTCTTGTTGGCGCCCAACTATGGGGTCTAATTTGTCTTCTTCTGCCAATTTTGTAATATCTCTGCCAAAATTATCCAAAACAGGTGTTTTAGATTTTGTATTAGCTCCGGCTTTTTTAGAAGCGCCCGGATTACCTGCACCGCCTTGTTGGCGACGTTCTTCATCAAATTCTTCGTCATCATTTGAATCGGAAAGGTCATTTTTTACTTCGCCGTTCATTATCGCTAATTCAGCTTTGAACAGCTCGTAGTCCACCTCCCAGTGGTTAATCATTTGTGTAGCCACGTTGTCTTTGTTTTTTAATATACTTAATAATAAATGTTCGGTACCTATCATATCACTTTTATGTGATTTAGCTTCAAGTAACGCCCATTTCATAACCTTTTCGGCTTGTTTGGTTAAAGGCAAATTATTGGCATTAACCGGTTGTTGTGCCACTTTGTCTTTAACGGCGTTTTCTAAACTTTTGCGTAATTCACCAAGATCAACTTTCAAGGCTTTTAAAATTTTGATAGCCAAACCTTCGCCGTCACGTATTAAACCCAACACTAAATGTTCGGTTCCTATGTAGTCGTGCCCCAATCTTAAGGCTTCTTCGCGGCTATAATTAATAACTTCTTTTACTTTGGGTGAGAATTTTGCCTCCATCAACAATAAATTTTAATGTTCAAATTTAACTTCGTATTGTTTGAAATACGTCAACGCTATTCGAACTTTTTAACAATTCTTTCGTAACTTGATTTGCAGTAACAAATTTGCCGCCAAAAATTAGTTTACGTACGAAATTACAGTATTCTTTGAAAATCCGTAATAAAATAAATACTTTTACAAACCATTTATTCACCACACAAAAGTTAATAGTATGAAATATTTGATTGACCGCCAGGAAAAACTTTGCATCATCTCTTTAGAAGAGGACAAGTTAAATTCTTTAAATGCTGCACAGTTTAAGTCTGAATTAGTTTTATTAAACGCAGAAGGGGTGAAAAATATCATTATGGATTTGAGTAAAACCCAATTCGTGGATTCTAGCGGACTCAGTGCCATTTTAGTGGGTAACCGCCTTTGCAAACAAGCCAATGGTACTTTTGTGGTAAGTCGAATTAATGACCAAATCTCCAAATTATTAAAAATTTCTCAATTAGAAACCATATTAAATATAACTCCAACAAATGAAGAAGCGATTGACTTAGTGATGATGGAAGAAGTTGAGCGCAGCCTTCGCGATGGTGGCGAATAGTACTTGTGATATGCAAATGGAAGTTATTGTGTTAGGCAGCAGTTCTGCCACTCCTGCACATGGTCGTCACCCGAGCAGTCAAGTTTTTCATTTAAATAATGACTATTACCTTATCGATTGCGGTGAGGGTACGCAAATGCAAATGCAGGCTTATGAAATTAAGCGCAATCGCATTAATCATATTTTTATCAGTCATTTGCATGGCGATCATTTTTTTGGACTTATCGGTTTATTAACTTCATACAATTTAATGAAACGCCAGGCAGATTTAACGATTTATGCTCCGGCCGATTTGCGCGAAATGATTCTGGTTCAGTTAAAATTGACAGATTGTGAATTATCGTATGCTTTGAATTTTAAACCGATTCAAATGGAGCATGCGATTATATTTGAAAATCAGGAATTAACAGTTGAAACTATACCACTTAACCATCGAATAGCCTGTGTAGGTTTCGTTTTTCGAGAAAAACCGGGTGAACGGAAAATTATTAAATCTCAAATTGACAAATACCAAATCCCTATAAGCGAATTACCGGGTATAAAAAAAGGGAACTCTTTTGTAACGGATAGAGGAATAGAAATAAGCAATGAGTTGCTTACAACGGCTCCTAAACCTTGCCGTTCATACGCTTATATTAGTGATACTAGTTATTTACCCGAAATAGCTCCACTTTTAAATGGAGTTGATTTACTATATCATGAAGCCACTTTTGGTAATGCTAATTTGCAACGTGCCATAGAAACATATCATTCTACGGCTACTCAAGCTGCTTTAATAGCACAAGCTGCCAATGTTAATGAATTGATGATTGGCCATTTTTCTGCAAAATACAAGAATGAAGATTTACCGGAATTATTAGAAGAGGCGAAAGCTATTTTTCCAAATACCAAATTAGCAATCGAAGGTACGGTTGTAGAAATTTCACCAATTATCGATTAATCGAACACATTAAATTGCTCTAAGAAAGTTAACATTTTGTCTATTGCTCTGCTGCGGTGACTTAACTGATTTTTTTCTTCTAAGCTTAACTCCGCAAAGCTTACATTGTAACCTTCGGGTTCAAATATCGGATCATAACCAAATCCATTTGTACCGCGGCGTTTCTCTAAAATACGACCATGCACTTCTCCTTCAAAGGTATAAACGGTGTAATCCAGAACTAAGGCTATAACTGTAACAAATTTTGCTGACCTATCTTCAACACCTTTCATTTCAGCCAATACTTTGTCTATATTTTTTTCATCGTTTTTTTCATTGCCCGCATATCTTGCGCTGTAAACGCCAGGTGCGCCATTTAAAGCAGTTATCATTAATCCGGAATCATCTGCAAAGCAATTTCTGCCATAATGTTCGTATACAAACATGGCTTTTTCTTTGGCATTTTCGACCAAGGTGTCGTGTGTCTCGGGCAGGTCACCACGAAAATAAACAGTGCTTAAATCTGCCAATTGATAATCAGCTCCCAGTTTCTTTTGAATTTCTTGGAGTTTGTGTTGATTGGTTGAAGCAAAAAGAAGTTGCATTATTTTTTGGGTTGAATTCCTAGTTGTTGGGTCCAAACCTTCCAAAAACTAAGTTTTGTATTTCGGTCAGCATCAATTTGATTTAAAGCAGCGCTTATAATAAGCTTTACAGTGTTAAATTCAATGACATCATTAACTTGAGCAGCTATGAAACAGCGTAAATCGGCAGGTGCAATATCGAATAAAAAAACTGCTGAAGGATTAAATCTTGCAATTAGCTCCGTCCAAGTGAAGGGGTTTAACTCATTCCATTCTAAAATTAGTACGTCATCAAATGTCCAGGAAGAAGCATTAAGAATTTTACCTAACACATTGGCAGCTATAGCGGTTTCTTTAACAGCATGAACGAGTATCACTTTTTTATTAAAAGCGGCATTGCTTGCTGCTGAAGCACCCCAGTTATAAGGCGTCTCATTCAAGCAAATCAATTGTTCACTTAAATCTTCAAATAATAAAAAGGCGTTTACTTGTTCTTCCATTTCAACCAAAAATATGGAGTAGCAAGTTAAGGCAGCCTGCTGTTATTTCAAAGCTATTTTTCAACAAAAGCGCTTTGGAGGTGTGCAACTTCCATTTGTGTTTCCGGCAGATGTTGTATTTTTACGGCATGGGAACATTTCATTTTAACAATCAAACTGCATTTTATCAAGGGAAAGTACGCGACGTTTATACCATTGCCGATAAGTATATGGTCATGGTGGTGAGTGATCGAATATCAGCCTTCGATGTTGTTTTGCCCAATCCCATACCCTATAAAGGGCAGGTGTTAAATCAAACAGCTTTACATTTTTTACAGGCCACTGCCAATATTATCCCGAATTGGGTTTTAGCTACGCCTTTGCCTACTATTACAATTGGAAAAAAGTGCACTACTTTTCCGGTAGAAATGGTAGTGCGTGGCTACTTAGCTGGTCATGCTTGGCGTGAATATTCGGCCGGTAAAAGAATGATCTGTGGTGTTGCTTTGCCGGAAGGCTTGAAAGAAAATGACCCCTTACCAACTCCAATTATTACCCCGACTACTAAAGCACATGAAGGTCACGATGAAGATATTTCTGCTATTGAAATTATTGAACGCGGCATTGTGGCAAAAGCACCCTATGAGCAATTGGAAAAATACGCATTAGCCCTGTTTGCAAAAGGTCAAGAAATGGCAAAAGCACAAGGGCTTATTTTGGTTGATACCAAATACGAATTTGGATACATCGGCGATCAAATTTATTTAATTGACGAAATACATACGCCTGATAGC
>JAHEYX010000165.1 GCA_023251415.1 Chitinophagales bacterium | reverse complement strand
AGGATCCAGCGTACCGGCATGACCGAGTTTCTTTATTCGAGCACCATACTTGATTTTTTTTACTACATCAAAGGAAGTCCAGGTTAAGGGCTTATTGATGAGTATGACCAAGTCGGGTGAATCAACTAATGGTTTCTTTTCTTTTATTACTACAGGCTGTTGTTCTTGCATTAAAAATTCTTGTTTTCGCGTTTTAATTTCCAACGTTTATGACTCCACATCCATGCTTCCGGATATTGTTGGATAATTTTCTCCAATGATCGTGTATGTGCTTCGGTAATCGCAAATGGATGCGTCAATTGCGGTTCGTCACAAATTAATTTCATGTGTAGCTCAAATTGCCCACGTTTGATTTTAACCGGATATAAAAACACCACTTGTGCATTTAATTTGATGGCGTAGCGTTCCACCCCGGTAAAGCAAGCCGTTTCTTGATTCAAAAATTCGGTCCAATAAACCTTGCTTTCTTTACGCGGACTTTGATCAAAAACAAATCCCAAGGCACTTTGTTTAGGTAGCGGCTGACTGAGCACATTACTTACCTCTTTAGCCACAATCAGTTTAGCACCAAAACGTGTTCTGTTTTTTGAAATAAATCGATTGAAATACCGGTTACTGAGGGGGGTGTATAAGCCGTAGGTATCAAAATCACCGGCTAAAGTAATTCGTTGAGCAGCCCATTCAAAATTGTTAAAATGTCCGGCAGCCAAAATAATGTGACGCTTTTGTTTTAATAATTCATCGTATAAAGCCTGATCTTTGAAAGGCATACGCTGCATTAATTCTTCTTTTGAAAGGGTAAACAACTTAATGGCTTCAATAATCCAATCACAAAGGTTGTGGTAATAAGCTTGTTCTATGGTCACTAACTCAGTTGCGGTTTTAGTTGGAAACGATTGTTTTAAATTGCTGCGTACAATCGCTTTTCGATAGCCTACTATTCGATATACAATTACATAAAGCACATCCGAAAGCATATACAGTATACGCAATGGAAGCAAGGATAGGGGAATGGCAAACAGGTAAAAAAGGGCGAAACCAATCATAAGTAAAAAAACAAAAATAGCTTTTTCTAGTAAGTGTTGTAAAAAAAAAGCATTGCTGCAGAACAACAATGCTTTTATAGTGTGGTTAGCTAATTATTATGGTTTTGGACGCAAACTCAATACAGAAATTTCAGATTCACCAATAACTTTACGATCAGCTGCAGGAACTAAGAACTCACCAAACATCGAATCTTTGCGGCTCATAATCAAAACTAAATCGCAATTCATTTTTTTAGCGTGTTGCAAAACAGTTTTTGATAAGCTCGAATTACGATACATTTTTACGGTATACGGAATTTCTTCTTTTTGTAAACGCGTTTCTACTTCTTTTAATAATTCATTTAATTTGTTTACGTCAGAAATAAATTCATCCAATAATTCGGTAACAGCTAATAAGTGAATTTTAGCGCCGAATAATTTAGCCCATTCAACAGCAAAATCAGTCTTTTGACGTGATTCTTTAGTCACATCCAATGGCAATAAGATATTGGCACATTCAATTTTCTTGGCTTTTTTACGAATAGTAATAACCGGACAACTGCTTTCGTGAACAGTACGGTAAGCATTCGAACCTAAGAAATACTTCGATAAGTGTTTTACATCTAATTTACTACCGTGTGTACCCATCACCACCATATCAATGCCTAATTCCTGAACGGCAGCTTCAATTTCACGATACGTTTTTCCGTTTACGATTTTGGTTTCAATTTTCACACCCCACAAATTCATGTTTTCACTTTTAATATCCTCCATTTTTTGTTGGATACCTTTTTCGATTAATTCTTTGTAGTTGGTGATTTTTTGCGCACTATCATCATCGCCATGCTCGTAAACATGCAAAAGGGTTATTTTAGCACCGGCTTTTTTAGCAACAAAAGCGGCATATTCTAAGGCTGAATAAGAGATTTCTGAGAAATCTGTAGGAACGAGAATTTTCTTGATACTTAACTTCATGATTAATTTTAATTTTACGCTGTAAAAATAGCGAAACAAAACGACACTAGATATTTTCAAATTAAAAATTTTACATAAATTTATGAAAAACAGAATCGCCGAAAGTGAATTAATCATTAATGCCTCCGGAGCAGTTTATCACTTAAATGTTCGTCCGGAAGAATTGGCTTCAACCGTCATTACTGTAGGCGACCCTGATCGTGTAAAAGCTGTAAGTAAGTATTTAGATAAAATAGAAGTGAAGAAACAACACCGCGAGTTTATTACGCATACCGGTTATATCGGCAAAAAACGAATCAGTATTGTTTCTACCGGCATTGGTACCGATAATATTGATATCGTACTAAATGAATTAGATGCTTTAGCCAATATTGACTTAAATTCACGTTTATTGAAGGCTAAGCCTAATTCCTTACAAATCATCCGTTTAGGAACCAGTGGCTCGATGCGCGAAGATTTACCGGTTAATACGGTACTGGCTTCTGCCCACGCTATTGGATTGGATACATTAATGCAATTTTATCCACTTAAACAATCGAAAGCAGCTTTGGCTGTTCAAGAACATTTGCAAAAAACCTTTCAACTGCCTTCGTATGTTGCCGAAGGAAGTGCTGCTCTATTAGAAGCCTTTAAGCCGATTGCTCAAATTGGCACCACCGTAACTTGTCCGGGTTTTTATGCACCGCAAGGACGTGCTTTGCGTTATAAATTAAAACATCCTAACTTGTTAAGTGAATTGGCTAAAATGAGTTATCGCAAAGTGCCGGTAACTAATTTTGAAATGGAAACATCAGGTATCTATGCATTAGGCGGTTTATTGGGTCACCAATGTATGTCGGTAAGTTTATTAGTAGCCAATCGCGTAAGCAAGGTATTCAGTACCGATGCCGATAAGCAAATTAAAAAGATGATCGAAAACAGCTTGGCCATAATTGAAAAGATATGAGTTCAACTTATCGCAGTGTATTGGTGCTGAAGCCGGTTCCGTTTAAAATAACACATCACGATCGCATAGTAACCCTGGGTTCTTGTTTTAGTGAGAATATTGGTAAACGCTTTCAGCAAAACAAGTTTAACATCACGATCAATCCATTCGGACAACAATACAATCCGGCCTCGATGGTAAATGGCATACAGCGTTTGTTGGATAAAAAATGGGTTAATGCCGATGAATTGTTTTTGCATAACGAACTGTATCACAGTTGGCAGCACCATTCCGATTTTTCAAAACCCACCATTGAAGCAGCTTTAACAGCAATGAACAGCGGTATGCAAGCCGCATCCAATCAATTGGAACAATGTGATTATTTGTTTTTAACCTTTGGTACAGCCCATGTTTTTTCGTTAAAACCGGAAGCAATCACGCCAGCAGCTACAGAAGAGTACATCGTTTCGAATTGCCATAAAATTTCAGGCGCCCATTTCAATAAACGGTATTTAAGTCCTGACGAAATTGTTGACCTGTTAACGTCCGCTATTCATGCTATACGAACCGTAAATCCAAAAGTAAAGGTGGTATTAACCGTTAGTCCGGTTCGTTATTTAGCTTTTGGTTTTGAAGAAAACACACTCAGTAAAGCGCATTTATTTACGGCCATTCATCAATTGGTACAAGCTTTACCTGACGTGTATTATTTTCCGGCTTATGAGTTGGTGATGGATGATTTACGCGATTATCGTTTTTTTACGGAAGATTATTTGCATCCCAATCGTATGGCTACGGAGTATGTTTGGCAAGCATTAATTCAAAACATGTTGGCTAAAGAAAGCATCGCAACAGTAGATAAAATTGCAGCAATACAAGCAGCAGCAAGTCATAAACCGCGTAATCCTGAATCGTTGGCGCACCAACAGTTTATACAAAAAACGCTAGCTACTATAAATCAATTAAAACAAACCACCGCTTTGGATTTTAAAGAGGAAGAAACCTTGTTGTTGCGGAACTTAAACCCTTCATAAGCTTGAAAGAACAAGTAAGCGCCTATTTCGACCGAGCAATCCAATCGCGCATTCAATGGCTTCAGGACGATTTTCTGACTAAGCATGGAGTGAAATTTGGTTTGGTGCGAATAGATGAAATTGATGCAGAAACCGGAGGCAACAAATGGTTTAAATTAAAATACAACATTGCTGCCGCTGATGCTCAAGGATTAAACACCATAGTCACTTTCGGTGGTCCATTTTCGAATCATATTGCTGCAACAGCTGCAGCTTGTAGAATATTGGGATTAAAAAGTATAGGAGTCATTCGTTCAGAAGTTAATTACGATAATCCCACGTTACAAAAGGCAAAGGCAGACGGTATGCAACTGCATTTTGTTTCTAAAGCTGCCTATGCTAATAAATACAGTGAGGCGTTTATTTCGGATTTGAAAGGGCAATACGGTAATTTTTATTGGATACCCGAAGGAGGTGATAACGAAGCCGGTTTAAAAGGTTGTGAAGAAATATGGTCGCATTGTAAGGATTTACCCGTATTTGATAAAAATCAAGCTTTGTACTTTGCATCAGCTATCGGACGAGGAAATACCTTTGCCGGTTTAGTCAATTCCTGTCCATTTCCAAATGCCATTGGGTTAGGATTTACCGGGTTTAAGCAAGGCGAAGAAATGGTGCCGATTTTAGCACAAAAAATCAAGTCAAACATTCAATGGCAAGTCATTACAAGTTATCATTTCGGTGGATTTGGACGCGTTAATGAGCCTTTAATTGACTTTTTTAAGGCCTTTGAAAAAGAACATCAGGTAGTATTGGATTATACTTACACAGCCAAGATGTGTTATGGTATTTATGACTTAATTCATAATAATAAAATTGAATATGGCAGTACGGTAGTAGCCTTTCATACAGGCGGGATACAAGGAAATAAAGGAATTGAAAAATGAGTTAAAAATCAGCTTTCTTTTCTGCGATTTTCTGCTACCTTTGCAATCCAAAAATTATACAGTTTTGACACTCATTAAATCAATTTCCGGCATCAGAGGTACTATAGGTGGAAAGCCGGGTGAATCCTTATCTCCTATTGACATTGTAAAGTACACTGCCGCATTCGCTTCATTTATTTATGAAAATACCGGCAAAAAGAAATTAGTAATCGGACGAGATGCGCGTATCAGCGGACCTATGTTAGAAAATTTAGTTATTTCTACCTTGGTTGCTATGGGATTTGAAGTAGTTAACTTGGGCTTATCGACCACTCCTACCGTTGAAATTGCCGTACCAATGGAACAAGCCGGTGGTGGTATTATACTTACTGCCAGTCATAATCCTAAAGAATGGAACGCCTTAA
This sequence comes from Chitinophagales bacterium, assembly GCA_023251415.1. Classification (GTDB taxonomy): domain Bacteria; phylum Bacteroidota; class Bacteroidia; order Chitinophagales; family CAIODY01; genus JAHEYX01. The sequence continues at coordinate 1,798 of JAHEYX010000165.1, read as the reverse complement.
AGTTATTGAACGCTGCAGGTGAATTTATTTCCGATAAAGACGGTCAAAAAATTCTGAAAATAGCTGCAAAAGAAAAATTTGAATTTGCGGATGTTAATGATTTAGGTACTGTAACCGTTAACGATACTTACTTCGATAAACACATCGAGAAAATTTTAGCATTGCCATTAGTGGAGAAAGGTGCCATTGCAATGAAAGAATTTAAAATCATTGTTGATGCTGTTAATTCTACCGGAGCTTTAGTGGTTCCAAAATTATTGAAAGCATTGGGCGTTAATGATGTACAAGTATTATTTGACGATGTCAGCGGAAAATTTGCACACAATCCTGAACCTTTACCAGAAAATTTATCGGCTTTAGCCAATGAGGTTAAATTCCGTAAAGCTAATTTAGGTATTGCAGTTGATCCGGATGTAGATCGTTTATGCTTTGTTACTGAAGAAGGGGAGATGTTTGGAGAAGAATATACCTTGGTGGCTATTTCAGATTACATCTTACAACATACTAAAGGAGCTACAGTAAGTAATTTATCATCAACCAAAGCATTGAAAGATGTTACCGAGAAAAACGGTTGCGAATATTTTGGAGCCGCTGTTGGTGAAGTGAATGTAGTAAGTAAAATGAAAGAAGTAAACGCCGTAATAGGTGGTGAAGGAAATGGGGGCGTTATTTATCCTGAATTGCATTATGGTCGTGATGCCTTAGTTGGAATAGCATTATTCTTAACTCATTTGGCAAAATCAAACAAAACCATGAAGCTGCTTCGTAATACCTACCCGGATTATACGATAGTGAAAAACAAATTCACCTTAGAAAAAGAAGTGGATTTGAATGAATTGTTTGAGAAAATAGCTGTCAAGTATAAAAACGAAAAATTGAATCGTATTGACGGTTTAAAAATTGAAATGGAAGAAGGATGGGTGCATTTACGTCAATCCAACACCGAACCAATCATTCGTATTTATGCAGAAAGTCGTTATAAAAATATCGCCGAAAACATGACGTTAAAAATCATGAGTGATATTAAAGAATTTACAGCCAATTAATCCTGTTTTCTATCCTGGAAATGCAGTAACAAATAAGCGAATACCTTATTTTTTACTGCATTTTTTTTGTTGCAAATGGTGGCCTGCTACTTCAATTGCAATTCGCTTGCCGGGCATTGCCGAATTAATCGTTTACATTTCAAGCAAGTTGTTTATTTTTACCCATAAATGAAACAACCATGAAAATTTATATTACTTTTTTACTGTTATTGGTATCGATTACACAACAGTTGTTCGCTCAACCAAAAAGCACCTGCATAGCCGATACAAACCAAATTTATTCGTTTCATTACAACAGTAAATTGTATCAAATTATTAAAGAAAAGAAAACATGGATGGATGCAGCAGCTTGTGCTGTTGCCAGAGGTGGGCATTTAGTTGAAATTGCTGACAGTTTAGAACAATTAGCTGTTTACTCAGCCATTATCGGTGGAGCAGCTATACCTAACAATTACACCACCGCTCCGGATGGAGGCAATATCGCTTATATCTGGATAGGAGCCAGCGATCGTGCAACAGAAGGGACCTGGCTTTGGGACGGTAATAATGATAGTATAGGAACTGTATTTTTTACCGGTGAAGGTAATAATGGTGCAGGAACCGGCGTAGTAAGCAGCGGTATGTATGCCAATTGGGGTGGAAACAGCAATGGATTTAATGAACCGGATAATTATGCGTTTTTACAAAATGCAGCAGGAATTGGATTAAAAGGATGGCCCTCAGGTAGTGGTTCATTAGGAAGTGCCGGACAA
>JAHEYX010000164.1 GCA_023251415.1 Chitinophagales bacterium | reverse complement strand
TTAGCAACCATCTTCAAATTCGTAGCTAAGGCTTCTTCGTTTGTATAAATCGCCCCACCATCACCATAACAACCTAAGTTTTTAGAAGGGAAGAAGCTGGTACAACCAATAGTTCCCATGGTTCCGTTGGCTTTTTTTACTCCATCGGCACCGGCATAATAACCGCCGCCAATCGCTTGGGCATTGTCTTCAATAACAAACAAATTATGCTTGTTAGCAATGGCTAAAATCTCATCCATTGGAGCACTTTGTCCATACAAATGCACCGGCACAATAGCTTTTGTTTTAGGGGTGATGGCTTTTTCAACTTCAATAGGGTCAAGGGTATAGGTATCAGGTAATACATCCACAAAAACCGGCGTTAAGCCTAAAAGAGCTAAAACTTCACAGGTTGCAATATAAGTAAATGAAGGTGTAATTACTTCATCACCGGGTTTTAATCCTAAGGCCATCATGGCAATTTGTAAGGCATCAGTTCCATTTGCACAAGGAATTACATGTTTAGCACCTAAGTAAGCACCAAGTTCAGTTGCAAAATCACCAACTGCTTTGCCATTAATAAATGCAGTGCTGCTCAACACATCTAATATTGCCTGATCTACTTCAGGTTTAATATGTTCATACTGCGTTTTCAGATCGACCATTTCAATTTTTTTCATATAAGTGTATTTGGTTTGGGTGGACAAAAATAAAAGAATGTTTTTAAAGTAGCTTAAAATAAAACGAAGTTGCGTTTTCAGGAATAAGCCAACGTGAATTAGGGCCTTAAAGTATACCGTGATAATACTGTTTTTAAAAATACGTATTTTAACGTAGAAATACCTGTTTGAACATAACTTGTTATTTCTTAATTTACCAACGAATCAGAAAATTGGTTAATGGCATATTCAGTTACGCTATTGACTGACTGAACTGAGTTATGTGATTAATCCATTTAATTTTGTCAACTAAATTCCATTTCATGCGAAAGGTTTTCTATACCAACATTGTTCCTTGTTTAGTATTGCTTTTGAGTATTGTTCTACTAAATCCACAAGGAGCTTATTCTCAACGGGTTCAAATTAACTTGCAGGTTGCACCACCATTTTCACCTTTCTTGAGTACTTATGTCACTAACCCTTCTAAGGTTTTTTTAAGTGTACAACATATTGATTATACCAATCATGATCCGATTCGATTAAAGTTGAAAGTGGATATGACGGCTGACAATGGAATCAGTTTTATTACTAAACCCAATTTTCATCCAAGCAGACCAATCGTATTGTCAGCTCCGGGGCAAGTAGTGCAAATTTTACCACAAGATTTATACAAGTACATAGATATTACGAATGTTTCTTATACCGGCATAGATTTACAAGCCATTTTAGCCGGAGGTGTTTTTCCGGAAGGAAATTATAATTTATGTATTCAAGCATTTGATTACGATAACAATACTAAGTTAAGTGCCGATGCACAGGCGTGTAAATATTTTCCGGTAAATTATGCCGACCCTCCTCAATTGTTATTGCCACTATGCAATGATACCGTAACGGCTTTGGGAATTCAACAATTAAACTTTACCTGGTTACCTGTTAGTGCACCCGGTGCTTCGGTAGAATATGATTTTATTTTAAAGGAAATGCCGTCGTTGGTAAACGTAAGCCCTTCAGATTTGATGCAAAACGATGCTTTCCCTATTTTGTATGAACAAAAGTATTTACGCAATTCAACCCTGAACTATAATGCAGCAATGCCTGCTTTGAAAACAGGTAAGTTTTATGTGTGGCAAGTGCGAGCCAGTGATCCGGCAAAGGCTGTATTTATGAAGAATTTAGGTCGTAGTCCGGTTTGTAAATTCTACTACAAGCCATTGAAAATTATCTTGCCTTTTATTCCTGTTGTTAAAACCGATAATACAGTTGATGGGTCTAAAGACAATAATCCGAATGGGCCACCGGTGAATGCTCCGCAATTGATTTTTCCTAAATCGGAATATCCGGCTTGTGAAGTGCAAGCTTTGTATTTAAGTTGGTTGGGAGCCTATGGTGTGCCGGGTATCAAATATGAATTGCGCATAAAAGAATGGGACCAATCGGTGAATGCACCGGATCAAATTATGAAGTCAGTAGCATTTCCAACCGTACTTTCCAAACGTGATTTAACCAATACCTATTATTTGTTAGATGAAAACGGACCTCGTTTGCAAGCCGGTAAAAAATACATTTGGCAAATTCGTGCCTACGATGATGCACATTTAGGGAATTATAAAAATGGCGGATACAGTGAAATTTATGTATTTGATTATGTGCAACAAGCCGGCGATGCATCGTGGGTGCCCTTGTTGAAACCGGAATGCGGTAATTTTATTACACCACTTAGTCCGCAATTGGTTACGTTTAAATGGGGCGAGTGTAAATTTAATTTTGAAAATAAACGTGCCATAACCTACACGTTTCAATTGGTTGAATTGCCTGCACAAATGGATGTTACCACCTATTTCAATGCACCTCATCCAAACATATTATTTGAACGTCCAATCGGAGCGCAAAACAGTTACGACTTGAGTGCAACGGATTTGACTTTAACAGTTGGTAAGTCGTATGGTTGGCGTATAGTTTCTAAAGCCGTTAATAATACCGTCGAATTAAAATCGAAGCCCTGTAGTTTTATTTATGATTATTCAGGCCAAATGCGAGCAACACAATTGTTAAGTCCTGAAAATAATTCCATGCTACGAAGCATTCCGCAATTTACTTGGAAGGCTGCTGAAGGATTACCCCAAAACTCGAGCGTGTATTATATGTTACGAGTTTATCCAATACAGGCTATGCAAACTGCCGAACAAGCCGCTTCATTAAAAAAGGTTGTGTTTGAACAACGCTTGAATTTTGATCAACACAGTTTTGAATTAACTCCTGAATTACAAAAGATGATACAGTTGAATCAAAGTTATGCCTGGCAAGTGAAATGTTATTTTAAAGACAAAGTGCATCACAGCTCGCCGGTTTGGAAATTTACCTACAGCGGTTTTTCTAAAATGGAAATTACACAACCGATGATTAACAAAGAACAGGTTCTACATTATAATTCGGTTTTATTAAACGGAGTTGATTCTACTTATCTGTTTCAATGGATTCGAGTGGCTTCCGATCAATTAACGGTAGATAAGTGCCAACTCACGATTGCTGAACAAGAAGCCGGTCAAACTCCGGAACAAGCTTTAAAGAATAATATTTCGGCGAATTATTTCTGGGTATCTGCAGCCGATAAAAGCCATATTTTAATCAGTGATAAGTTAAAGAAAAATGCTAACTATGTCATGCAGGCAAAGGCTTTTAATTTTGAAGCTAATCATTGGATAGACAGCACCACGCTATATCAATTCAAAACACCCGGAGATGCAAGTCAGGTGGCTATCGCATTTCCGCAGTCCATTAACTTTAAAGTAGACACCATTAAAACTATTCCTAATGGTCGTTCAGTTTTATTGAGTTTCGCTCCCAATACTACAAATGCTTGTGCGGGGTATTATATCAGTAAACGAACAGCAAACGGTACTTGGGATATCTGCAGCGGTTTAATAACCGGCGGTTATTTTACAGATAATAAGGCTGTAGCCGGAACCACTTGTTTTTACAAGTTTATTGGGTTATTAAAGGACGGCACCTATGTTGATTCCAACAAATCCTTTGAGTTGAATATTCGTTAATGATTGGTTTAATAAAGTGGGTAAATTTATTCGTCATATCGTTTTTATTTTATGTTGCAATGCCTTGTTATGGCATCAAGCTAACGCTGCCGTAAAGATTCCGGTAACTACCAGCGGTAATTTATCAGTGAGTGGCTTTCATTACAATTACAGCGGTTTTCAATCAACGCAAAAACCATTTGGTTATTTATTCAGCGGCAATTTAACACCGGTGATTGGTGGCGTGACCTTACCATTCAGTTTTATTTTTACCGATAATTCAAAGTTGATCAAGCAACCGTTCAGTCAATTTGGTATTTCGCCTACCTATCGATGGATACGTTTTTATGCAGGCCATAGCATTATGAATTTTTCAAGCTCGACTTTGTTTGGTAAAACAATTTTGGGTGCAGGTATAGAAATGAATCCGAAGCTGTTTCGCTTTGCTGCAATCGGCGGGCAGTTTACGAATTACAATAAAGAAGATACCTTAATTCCGGGACAGGTACCACATTATCGACGTTTAGGTTTTGCAACCAAAATCGGATTAGGTAACGCCAATAACTACATCGACTTTTCTTATTTGCAAGCCAAAGATGATTCGACTTCTATTCCGCATTTAATTCGTTACAATGAAATAATTACTCCATCGTATGATCAGGTTTTTGGTAGCAGTGCACGCTTTGGAATATTTCGTAGAATATTCTTCGAAGCTGATGTTAGCGGTAGTTTATTTACACGTGATATGAGTGCCACTAAACTGTTTACCGATTCGATTATTATTTCTAATTTTAAATACTACAAACAGTTAAAAGGTTTCTTGCCATTAAACAGTTCTACCGGTTTTTTCAAAGCCATTCATTCTACGTTAACCTTCCGCAAAAACTATTACTCTTTGGGTATAGATTATAAATTGATTGATGACGGTTATCAATCGATGGGAGTTGATTTTATACAAGCCGATATAAAAAGCTATCAAGTGCAAGCTAGTGCAGCTTTTTGGAAAAACCATCTATTAATGAACGGTGGAGCGGGCATTCAACAAGATAACGTGAGTCGACAAAAAGGCTATACCACTGGACGGAACATCTACAACATGACGATCAACTTTATCCCGAATAGCCATTGGATTGTGTATAGTTCGTTTGCGAATTATGCCACGGCTCAACGTCCGGGTAAACGTCGTCGTTTAAATGATACGATACGCTTAGATCAAGCAACGCTTAACTTCTTAATTACGCCGCGTTATACCATAGTAGGTAAAAACACACAACACAGTTTTGGTTTGGTGTACAACTTTATGCAATTGGCTGATAAGAACAAATACACTTCCGAATTTACACAAAACAATATCAATAACGCCAACTTGAGTTATACATTAAGTTTTATGAAGGAATTGTTTAATGTAACAACGAGTCTGAATTACACCAATGTCTTTTCCTATGCCGGCACCATCGAAAATGTGGGGGTATCTGTCGTCTCGGGTAAGCAATTGTTTAAAAATAAGGTCAGTATTAATTTAGCGGAAACCTTTATTGGTAATTGGTTACAGCATCATACCAATGGGGTAACCAATATATTGTCTTTTACATCCAATTACGCATTTATCAAGCACCAATCGTTGCAGTTTAGCTTGTCTTATATGGATGGTAACTTGTATCTGCAAAAAACTTCCGAGTTTAGGGTAGAATTGGGCTATTTTTATAATTTCTAATTCAGTTTTGCTTCTAACATAAAATAATTTGCTTGCTGCTGCGTTATTGCTCAACTAAATCAACCATACATGTCCTTATCTACTTTATCGCGCACGCTGCTTGTTGTTTGCAGTTTGTTTTTCAGTACTACTTTATTTGCACAGGATAATATCATTCACGGTTTTATTACCGACAGTACATCGGGTGAAAAGTTAATGGGGGCCTATGTTTTCGAAGCTTCCAAGGCCGGTGGAACCTCCACTAATGAATATGGTTTTTACAGTATTTCGTTCAATCGCGATACGGTGCATTTAATTATAAGCTATGTGGGCTATCAACCGGTAGAAAAATGGGTTATAGGTCGAAAGGCGCATCAATTGAATATTCAATTAGTACCGAGTATTGCTTTAAAGACCGTAGAAATTTCGGCCCAACGCAATGCGGCACCGATTCAACAACAGTCGCAAATGAGTACGATTACTATTCCGATTGAGCAAATCAAAAAAGTGCCGGCTTTATTTGGTGAGGTTGATGTTTTAAAAGTATTGCAATTATTGCCCGGCGTATCGAAAGGCAGTGAAGGTAGCAGCGGTATTTATGTTCGAGGTGGTGGCCCTGATCAGAATTTGATTTTATTGGATGGGGTACCGGTGTACAATGTGAATCACTTGTTTGGTTTCTTTTCGGTATTTAACGGTGATGCGATAAATAGTGTAAGTTTAATTAAAGGGGGCTTTCCGGCACGTTATGGCGGTCGTTTATCTTCTGTTATTGATATCAGTATGAAAGAGGGAAATAACAAGAAACTACATGGGGAATTGGGTATAGGTATTATTTCGTCGCGCTTTATATTAGAAGGACCTATTAAAAACGAAAAGACTACCTTTTTAATAGCTGCACGCCGCACTTATGTGGATTTATTTTTACGTCCGTTATCTAAATTAGCTACAAAAGGTGATTTTTCGACTGGGTATTATTTTTATGATATGAATGCTAAAATCAATCATAAATTTAATGATAAAGACCGCTTGTATTTGAGTGCTTACTTTGGAAAGGATGTGTTTAGTGCTACCGGAGCAATTAAAGAAACAACCACTACCGATGAATTTACTACCAATTTTAAACCTTCGTTAAAATGGGGGAATTTTACTTCTGCTTTGCGTTGGAATCATTTGTTGTCGCCACGTTTATTTGTCAATACCACCGCAACCTACAGCCAGTATAACTATCGTTCTGATTTGTATTTTCAAATCATTTATAAAGACTTTACCAATTCGGCCAATAATTCTGATATAACCTATTCACAAGCTAAAACATCAGGTATAAATGATATTGGAGTGAAAACCGATTTTGATTATTCACCGCATATCAATCACCATGTTAAATGGGGCTTAAATTACATATACCATACTTTCAATCCCGGAGTTCAAGAAATTAAGCAAACCAGCGGAGGAACAGCGGTATTGGACAGTACCTTTGGCGATTCAAGAGTTTATGCCAATGAAGCTTATGTTTATGCAGAAGATGATTGGGATATAACACCACGTTTAAAAGCGAATATCGGTGTGCATGCATCGGGATTTAATGTAAAAGACACGACTTATAAATCGCTTCAGCCCAGAGTTTCAGCGCGTTATTTGATTAATGAAAACCTTAGTATCAAAGCCTCTATTGCCAAAATGACGCAATACTTGCATTTGCTTACCAATTCAGGAATAGGTTTACCGACGGATTTATGGTTACCGGTTACCAATAA
>JAHEYX010000163.1 GCA_023251415.1 Chitinophagales bacterium | reverse complement strand
AGCCATCTAAGGTTAGGTTAATGGCACCGAAAATTTTACGCATTGCAGTAGTGGTTTTTTAAAATGCTAACAACTTAAGCTCGGATTAACTTGAAGCGTTCAGCACGTAATTCAATTGTTGTTAAGATAAATCAAATTGTTTATTCTAAAAAGAAAACGATAGTACTCACTACACGTACCTTTTGTATATAAGGTGCTACAGCTTGGTTATTATCGCCTGCCCCTTCTTCATCGTAGTGGTAACTACCTGCAATAACGATTTGACCTTGCGAAGCAGTTTTTATTTTTCCTAATGTTGCTTTAGAATCATTGGCAAACTGCTCACCGGCAATACGTGCATTTTTGGTGCTTTCGGCAATTAGTTTCGGTTTGTTCGCATTCAATTCCGGAAACGTATAACTTGTTTTAATCGTTGCCGTTAAATCGCTGCTCACCAAATCCAATTTCAGTTGAGCGGCATCGTCTTCGGTTGTTTTAACATCACTAGCAGTTATAACCAGTTGTTGTGTTGTAGAATAACGATCTACTTTTATTTTTATTTGTTGCCCATTTTGCCATTCACTTTCAAAATAATGTTGTTTATCATTAATGTCTAATTTATTTACGCTAATGCGATTCTTGTCATATCCATGTGTTGAAAGGTATTCCATTATCGCATCCTTCTTTGTATCACTTTGCTTGATGAGCTCTTGCAAATCATCACCTGAAAAAGAAAAATCAACCACAATGTTTGCCGCAGTTGCAGTGATATCCATTTCTGCTAGTCCTTTAACAGTAACCACACGGTCCTTATCGCTAAAGGTTTTTAATCCTTTGTAAATAAATACACCTAATAAGGTTAATCCAAGCAAGGTTGAAAGTCCTAAAATTAATGATTTCATAAGTGATTTGTTTTCCATTATTTTTCTTTACTTTTTAAACTCCATTTGCAATCGAAGTATTAGCTATAACTAATACCATCGCTACTGCGTTTTTTATTTTAGAATTGCTAACTATTATCCTGCGCCTAACTTCACGCTCACTAAATCCAATTCATTGAGCGCATCGATAAACTCATTGGCCGAATCTACTTTTAAATCCAATGATTTTAAGTTCACAAAGGTATTCTCTTCTTCATCTGTTAAAGTCATTTTAAATTGACATTTACCCGGATGTGCCAAACATACTTTATTAATTTGTTCAATCAAACGTTCATCTACTTTATACATGGATAATTTAACATGAACAAAACGTGCTTCTGTTTCGCGGACGGTGCTTAACAATTGTATGCTCTTGATTTTAAATTCATAGTTCTCCGAATTGCGGAAACGAACTTGGTAATTCCCTTTAATATACAGCATTTTACCCGCTTCGAGGTACTGATTGAATTTGATATAATCTTCATTGAAGACCACTAAATCAAGCGTGCCGGTAAAATCTTCCAATACAAATCGGGCAAATTTATTTCCGTTTTTATCCACGCGTGTATCAACCGATACCACTATACCTGCAATAGTTAAAGCTTTGTCTTTGCCTTGCGTAACTTTATCTAAAGTACAATTAGCAAAGGTTTCCATATCCAATTTATACGCATCCAATGGATGTCCGCTCAAATAAAAGCCCGTCACTTCTTTCTCGTGTTTCAATTGCTGCAACATGTTCCAACGTTCACATTCCGGAAACGGTGGTTCTTTCAAGGTTTGATCGGCACCGCTGTTACCAAACAACGAAGCTACCGAACTGGCTTTGCGATCAACCATACTTCCGGCCCATTTAGCCACCGATTCAATAAACAAAGAACCGTCTTTACCAATATGTAAATACTGCGCACGATGTCCGTTATTAAAATCATCCAAAGCACCGGCTAAGGTTAATGCTTCTAAACTCTTTTTATTTACGGTACGCAAATTCACCCGTTGCATCATATCATAAAACGAAACATAAGCCCCTTTTGCTTCCCGTTCATCTACTATAGCTTCTACTGCTGCTTCACCCAAACCTTTGATGGCAGATAACGCAAATCGTATTTTGCCTTGTGCATTCACCGAAAAGAACTTCTGACTTTCATTTACGTTAGGCCCCAACACATCAATGCCCATACGTTTACATTCATTCGTCAGAAAACTTATGGTTGAAACATCACTGGTTTTACGACTCATAACAGCCGCCATGTATTCGGCCGGATAATGCGCTTTTAAATAGGCTGTTTGATAAGCCAAAACCGAATAAGCTGCGGCATGACTTCGATTGAAACCATATTCGGCAAAGCGTTCCATGATATCAAAAATCTCATTCGACTTCTTCTCCAGAATTTGATGCAGACTTAATGCTCCTTCTACAAACTTCACCCGTTCTTTAGCCATCTTCTCTTTATCCTTTTCCCCATCGCACGGCGCAATAAATCGGCACCACCTAAGGAGTAACCGGCAATGATGCGAGCGGTTAACATGATTTGCTCTTGATACACCATAATACCATAAGTAGGCTTCAACAGCTCTTCCAGTAATGGATGCGGGTATTCGGTTTTCTCGGCACCGTGTTTACGCTTTACGAAACTTGGTATATACTCCATTGGGCCCGGTCGGTACAAGGCGTTCATGGCAATCAAATCTTCAATATTGGTAGGCTTCAACTCTTTCAGGTATTTTTGCATACCCGGACTCTCAAACTGGAATATGGCAATTGTTTCGCCACGTTGAAACAGTTGAAAAGTAAGTTCATCATCCAACGGAATTTCATCAATATTGATATCCACTCCCCTGTTTGATTTAATCAACTTCAACGCATCTTGTATGTTGTTTAAGTTGGTTAAACCCAAGAAGTCCATTTTCAACATACCGGCATCTTCAATCACTTTACCATCGAATTGTGTAACCAACAAATCGGAGTCTTTAGCAACCGCCACCGGAATGTATTTGGTAATATCATCCGGTGCAATAATCACCGCAGAAGCGTGTATTCCACTGTTACGCACCGAACCTTCCAATACTTTAGCTTGTTTGATAATGCGCGAGCGGATATCACTTCCTTTTAAAATATCTTGCAATTCTTTACTACCTTCTATAGCTTTATCCAATGAAATGCCCGGCGTATCCGGAATCATTTTGGTTAAAGCCGTACTGTCGGCAATTGGGTATTCCATTACACGGGCCACATCTTTAATAGCTGATTTTGCAGCCATGGTGCCATAGGTAATAATTTGAGCCACTTGATTTTTGCCGTATTTATCCACCACATAATCAATAACTTTCTGACGACCATCTTCATCAAAATCCGTGTCGATATCGGGCATGGACACCCGTTCCGGATTAAGAAAACGCTCAAACAGCAAATTGTATTTCACCGGATCGATATTCGTGATTTCGATACAATAAGCCACTGCTGAACCGGCAGCCGATCCACGACCCGGACCAATCATCACGCCTATTTCTTTGCCTTTACGAATAAAGTCACTTACAATCAAGAAGTAGCCGCTGAAGCCCATTTGAATAATAATCTGCAATTCAAAATTCAAGCGTTCTTCAATTTCCGGCGTTAGTTCTTTATACCGTTTACGCGCCCCTTCAAAAGTTAAATGACGTAAATAGTCATTTGGATTATCGAAGGCAGCAGGTATAGGAAAGTGTGGTAATAATATATCGCGCTTTAATTTCGGCGGAGTAATTTTTGAAATGATTTCGTTGGTATTGTCAATGGCTTCCGGTAAATCTTTAAACAAGGCCGTCATTTCGGCGGTGCTTTTAAAGTAGAATTCATTATTCGGAAACCCAAAGCGTTGACCTTTAGCATCGCCTTTTGGTGTCGACAAAAACTCACCGGTATTGATACACAACAAAATGTCGTGCGCATCCGAATCGTTTTGATCGATATAATGCGAATCGTTGGAGGCAATCATTTTAACATTATACTTCTTGGCAAAGCGCACCAATACCTCATTCACTTTTTCTTGTTCGGGCAAATGATGGCGTTGCAATTCGATATAATAATCTTCACCAAACAAATCCAACCACCATTTGAATTCTTTTTCAGCAGCTTCTTCACCTTCATTCAAAATGGTTTGTGGAACCATTGCACCAAGGCAACAGGTGGTTGCAATCAAACCTTCGTGGTATTGCAAAACCAATTCTTTATCGATACGCGGATATTTGCTGTAAAGACCTTGAATATAACCGAGCGAACACAATTTGGCCAGGTTTTGATAACCGGTTTGGTTCTTGGCTAAAAACAATTGATGGTAACGATTATCACCGGCTTCTTTGGTAAAGGTTTTCTTATGACGATCGGCTACTAAATAAAACTCGCAACCAACAATAGGTTTAATATTACGCTTATTCGCTTCGGCAACAAATTTAAAAACGCCAAACATATTACCATGATCGGTAATGGCAACGGCTTCCATATTATCTTTTACGGCCTTATCCAACATGCCCGGAATACTACTGGCACCATCAAGTAAAGAAAATTGGGTATGGCAATGAAGATGAGTAAACTGCATAAAACACGTGTTCTGTAAAGGTGAATTGAAACGCCACGAAATTAATCAATTTTAAGGTGGTTTTACTACCCAAGGTAAAAATGTGGAAAGATTGTAGAAAGCACGTAAAAGCAGCTACAACATTATATTCTAGCGTGAAAGACCTTACTTAATTACTTGTATTAACAATAAAGAGAAGTAAATACCATTAATTGGCTATAGCTGGCATAAGCGAAGATGTTGTAACTGTAAGTTAGTTCGAATAAGCCTTCAAGTAATTCTTTAAATTATCTAATCCGCTGCCACTTAAATCCATGGCAATTGGTTTATCATCGCGTACATTCAAATCTACAACCCCGTATTGAATGTTTTTCTTGGATCCACTAATAGCTACAATTGAAACGGCTTCACCAACAGGTACATTTTCAAAACTATACGTAGAGCCGGTTTGACTTGCTTCCACCACTGATTTAATGTTTTTATAAATAAGCATAACTGTCATATTCGGCGTTTTAGGCACTAGTACTTGTACATTGGTTTTGTAAGGCGCATCGTAAAAATGATCGCAATTAATCCAGTTTAATTTAGCTGCAGCAAAGACATAATAATTAGCAGTCGAATATTCTGTTTCATACATCTTTTCACCGCCTTCAGCCTGCATATAATTAACTTCACTCGATTCTATATCAAAAAGATCGGCTTGTGGTGTTTGTCCGGTTGCTGTCCAGTCGATTTGGTTATTGGTTTTAGCACCATAAAAAAGCTGCATGCCCGGCACTTGCTGTTTGGTTGGAAGCTTGATGATATAGTTAACACCGGGTATCAAATAAATTTCTTCCTTGTTCCAATAGGCTTTTAGTTGCACCATGCCGCCGCTTTCTAACAATTGTCCATGCGAGCTGGTCGTAACATGATACAAGGCCATATCTGCTTGCGAGTAGATCTCGATTAAAGTAATTTCAATAAAATCATTAACAACAGTACCGCTTTTGGTTTGAAATGAAAAAGGAGCAATAGCTATTAACGTATTTTGTTCGCCGGTTATGTTAATATCATAAGCTGTATGATAGCGAAAATGTTGTTTGCGTTGTTCTAAATCATCATATGCCACAAGGTTTTCATATTGAATGGTAAGAATCAAAGTATTAGCCGGCTGTTGTTGAATGCTGCGCACATTAGGAGCTACATTATCCGGCTTGTATTCGGTAGAAAACCAATTGGCAGCAGCCTTTGGATCCAAAGAACACAAATAGGTTTTCATTCGTTGTAAGCGTGCTGTATACAACGATTGATTAGCAGCACCGGCATTAGCATCTGCCGGAATCTGCATAGTAATGGATCGAATCGCATCGGTACCAATACCGGCAATAAATTGTTCGAGGTTTTGTTTTTGCGAACAGGTAATTTCATTCCAATCGTATTTAACGGTAATTTGTTGTTCACGAATTTGAGCTGTAGCAATAACGCAGCAACAGCAACATAAAGCAAGGATGAAGCTAACTTTCATGGTTGAAGGGTTTAAAGGTGACAAAGCAAAGCCAATGCAGTAAAGTACTGCAGATGGGTTTTAAATAAAGAGAGGAAAAGCTTTTCTACGGGTAACAGATTGCCTTACGGTAAGGTATTTAGGTTTGTTACAAATTAGTTGCAATTAAAAAACCGAAAGGCACCAAAAAAGCTAAAGCAACTGAAGTTGAAAGTGAATAAAAAATTTCACTGCGCCAGCTATTTCATGTAAAGTAAAATATCATGTTACTGCTTCTATTTTGCAAAGTTCATTAAATTAAAAAAGGCAAGTTAACTTTAAGTCAACTTGCCTTTTACTTATAAACTAAAGCTTAATTAGCCTTTCATTAATTCTTCAACCTCATGCGCTTCAACCGGAATATTACTCATCAAATTGATATTGCCGCTTTCAGTAATCAAAATATCGTTTTCTAAACGTATACCGATGCCTTCTTCACGAATGTAAATGCCCGGCTCACAAGTAAACACCATGCCCGGTGCAAATTTATTTCCATAATAATTTCCGATATCATGTACATCAATTCCTAAGAAATGTGATGTGCCATGCATAAAGTACTTTTTATACAAAGGCGCATTCGGATCTTGTTTGGCTACTGCTTCTTTCGTTAACAATCCAATCTTAATCAATTCTTCAGTTGCGATTAAACCAACTTCACGTTCGTAGGGCTGACGTTCATTGCCGCTCACCAATAATTTAGTCGCTGCTTTTTGAATATTCAAAACAGCATTGTACACTTCCAATTGACGCGGACTGAATTTACCATTCACCGGCAATACGCGCGTTAAATCGGCATTGTACATTCCATATTCAGCACCGTAATCCAATAACAATACATCCCCGTCTTGCAATTGCTCATTGTTTTTATTGTAATGCAAAACGCATGAGTTTTTACCGGAGGCAATAATCGGTTCAAAAGCATGACCCGTAGCACGGTTAATTAAAAACTCGTGAATCATTTCAGCTTCAATTTGATATTCCATCACACCCGGCTTAACCATTTTGCAGATACGACGAAAAGCCTTGCTCGTAATTTCAATGGCATTCTTCAACAAATCAACTTCGGTTGCCGATTTAATTTCACGTAATGCCGCCATTAAAGGTGCACTGCGTTTGTAAGTATGTAAAGGAAATAATTTTTGCGTTTCATACACATG
>JAHEYX010000162.1 GCA_023251415.1 Chitinophagales bacterium | reverse complement strand
TAATTTTTGAATATCCATGTTTCCTTTAAAAGGCGCATCCAATTCAGGATATTTATTTTCTTCACAAGGAACATCAATAGCTGTAGCTCCACCAAATTCAATATTCGCTCGTGTGGTGTCGAAATGCGTATTGCTTATAAAATATTTTCCTTTACCGCCTAAATGCGTATATAAAATGCGCTCTGCTGCTCTACCTTGATGCGTTGGTAAGATGTATTCACAGGATGTTAATTCACGTACAACACGCTCCATACGCAGCCAACTCCTAGAACCGGCATAAGCTTCATCGCCTTCCATCATACCGGCCCATTGTGCAGCACTCATTGCAGAAGTACCGCTATCCGTTAAAAAATCAATCATCACTTGGTCGGCTTGCAGCAGAAAGGGATTATAATATGCATGCTTTAGCCATTGCTCGCGTTGTGCCACACTACTCACTTGTATGGGCTCTACACTTTTAATTTTAAAGGGTTCAAATATCGTTTTATACATCGTTAAAAAATTTATCAAAAGTAGAATGCTCGCTTGCTTAAGTGAAGTAGTACCGTATGATTGAAATCAGTAAACAGGCTGCTTTTTATTAGGTTTGCCGAATTACTTGTACATTGAAAATATTAAAATACATTTGCATAAAAACCCTTTATGCTGAATACACTTTTTTCCGATAAAACGATAAAACCTAAGGATCGTACTTCCGCCATTGCAAACTTTTTACTGGAAGAAAAAATTAGCGTCGCTGATCTCTTGCTTTTTGCAGTAGCAGCTAAGCCCCCGGTAAAAGCTACTTGTATTGAAGGTATCGAATTTGCTACGCAAACAAAACCGGAATTGGTGGATATAAAAAGCTTTGCATTAATAGTCGAAGCATTAAAGGATAAAGAACCGCGCGTAAAATGGGAATCCGCTAAAGTTATAGCCAATACGGCTAAATTACATACAAGTTCCTTAAAACCTGCTATCAGTAACTTGTTAGACAATACGTCGAATGCCGGTACAGTAGTGCGTTGGAGCGCGGCAACAGCTTTAGCTGCCATTATACAATTACAAATACCATCATTTGCCGAGTTAGAAAATGCTGCAGCAGCTTTAATCTTGGCGGAGGAAAAGGCCAGTATTCAAAAAATTTATCAAAAAGCATTAAAAAAGAAAAAGGGAAAATGAACTGGCAAGAATTACTAACTGAACGGCAAAACCGTTTGCAGTTAATTACTTCAACACATACCACTGCTGCTGATTTGGTAAAATGGTTTGGCGCTATTCAAGCTCAAGACCACGGTCAGGCGTTATGGAATATTGGTTCAAAAATCAATCATACCAAATCACAGGTAGATGCTGCTATTGCTTCCGGAACAATAATTCGAACCTGGTCATTACGCGGAACTCTACAATTTCATGCTGCTGAAGAGGTGAGTGCTTACTTGCATTTAGTAGCCCCTAAGTTTATTCGCTCAATTGCGTCTAGGTACCGTGATTTGAATTTAGATGAGCCGCTTTTAAATAAATGTATAAAGTTATTTGAAAAAGCCTTGCATAAAAACCATCAACTTACGCGTGAAGCCATGCAACAGGTATTAATGCAACATCAAATCGATGCTTCCGGATTACGTTTGGCTCATATCTTACAATATGCTGCCATGAAGCAAAGCATATGTTTTGGTCCACGTAAAAACAATGAATATACCTTTGAATTGTTGTCTGAAAAAACAACAGTACATCCCGGGATAGATCGCGAACAACAACTATTAAAGCTCTTAAACAGTTATTTTCAAAGTCACGCACCGGCATCCCTTCTTGACTTTTTGTGGTGGAGTGGCTTAACATTACAAGAAGTAAAACCCTTGCTCAATTCAAACGATTTTGCTTTTACAGCAATTAGTGTTGATGGTCATGCGTACTATGTTCCCAATGCACAAACTGTTTTCACATCAACTAAAAATAAAGTTTTCTTATTAGCCGGCTTCGATGATTTTTTATTGGCGTATCGCGATCGTAGCCGTTTAGTTGATGAACCTTATACCCCACTGGTATTTACAAAAAATGGGCTCTTTAACCCGGCTTTATTAATTAATGGTAAAATAGCAGGGGTTTGGAAACGAACCTTTAAAAAGAATACCGTTGTCATTCAAGTACAAACATTTAGAAAACTTACCACACCGGAGCACAAAGAACTGTTGCATCAACTTGAATTATATAAACAATTCAGTGAACAAAAAGAATTAACTTATACCATAACTGTTATAAACTAAAAAGGCGCCTACAGCTATTGTAGGCGCCTTTTTATGTTGATTCGTTTTAAAATTGAATGCGGTAAGTAAAATTTGGAAACAAGCCAATTTGATAAGCGGTATTCACTTGATTCGTTAAAGGATTGTAACGTTGTGCAAATACATTTTTATTATTGGTTACATTTTGAATATCGAAAAACACGGATTGCGCAATTTTATATTTAGCTGAATTATGCGTGTAGCCAAACTTGATATCAATTCTAAAAAAGTCAGGGTATTGCATGCTATAAGTGTAAGCACTTCCTTTAACCACTTGGTTGTGTATGGCTCGTGAGGCAACCAAATCAACAGGTGTATAATAACGTCCTCCGGCTCTGGTTATCTTGGTATCTAAAGTAAAACGATCACGCTTTTGCTTTCCGATTTTAAATTCCTTACCGGCCAACACATTAAACACATAACGTCCGTTAAAAGCGGTATTCCTTTCTACTCCATCAAATCCTTTGTATTTTGATTCGTAACGTGTTCCCGTTAACAAGGCATAATACCCTTTACTAAAGAATTTTTCAATGGTCAATTCCGCTCCATAATTTCTTCCGCTTCCTGTATTTTGCAAATTCGATTCATTCACCGGATTAAATGTAGCTCCGGCATTCAACACAGAAAAGGTACTGTCATCTTTTGTCACCGGCACCTTGGATAACCATTGGTAATAAATTTCCGCTTTAATACGCCAATCCATTGCCGGTAAAACATCATAACCAAGTACAGCATGTTGACTGCGTGTAAAATCCAATTGTTGATTTGATGTTTTATACGTCCCGTCCGGTTGCGGTTGACGATAAAAATAAATATCCGGTGTTTGCATCTGACTGTGCCACCCATACCCAATGCTTATGGTGTTTTTTTCGTTCAACTGATACTTCAATCCGGCTCTCGGTTCAACAGCATTCGTTTTATTTAAAAGCAAGTATTGTGCATGTACCCCAACATTCAAGGTTAAGCGCGGACCACATTCGTATTTCGCTTGTGCATAAGCCTGAATCAATTGGGTATAATCGTTGAAATCCCAGTAATTACGCCAGTTACCGGTGGTGCGACGTACACGATAAAATAAATCTTGTTGAAATAACTCATCCATCAAACCGGCTTTAATAAACAAGCGTGAATTAATTTTTGTGTTGTACGACGTATTAATAGTATAACGCATTTGTTTCGGTATATTTTCAACACGACGAAATGGGCTACCGTTCAATAAGGTATCTTCTGTATAAGTGGATTCAGTGTAGGTGGCTCCTATTACTGTATTAAAATATGATTTTGAATTGATACGTTTAAAATGTTTTAAACCTGCTAAGGCAATCACAGATCCGAAATAACTATCTACACTAGGATTAGCAAATAAGTCAGTAGAATCCGTTTTAGTATGATCAAAATTAATATGGCTTTTTGCACCAATTCCAAACAAAGTGAATAGACCTAACTTAGATTCACCGCTTACTATTTTAAACGCTAAATCTTGATAAAAGGGCGTGGCCGTGGTTCCTATCGGAATACCGATTTTTTGCGCAACGCCTGTAAAGGCATAACGATAAGACACTAAATACGAAGAGCCCTTTTCCTTTTTAATCGGACCTTCTGCCATGGCTTCAATACCCGTTAATGCACCAATCTGAAAAGTATATTCACGCTTATCGGCATTACCTTTTCGAAAACCTAAGTCAAACACCCCGGCGTTCGCATTGCCATATTCCGCCGGAAAAGCAGAAGTAAAGAAATCCGAATTTTTTAGCATATTCGTATTGATAGCACTTACCGGACCTCCACCTGAAGTTACTGTTGCAAAGTGATTTGGATTAGGGACATTCATTCCTTCAATACGCCATAACACACCGGTTGGTGCATTACCACGAATGATTAAATCATTGCGCGAGTCATCCGGTGAGCTCACTCCTGCAAAGTTTGCTGCTAAACGAGCCGGATCGCTTCTACCGCCGGCATAACGATTCACTTCTTCAGTACTGAATGAACGTGCGCTGACACTGGTCAATTCATTAATGGTTTCATGCTTTTTTGAAGCTGTTACTGTTACAGCGTTGAGTGCGTTTACCGTTTCCTCCAATTCTAAATCAAGCACAATCTCCTTACCTGCAGTTACTTCAATATTCGGAACAATAATTTCTTTGTACCCAACATAATTGACTTTAATATCGTAACGACCTACTGCAACATTGCTTATTGCAAAGCGCCCTTCTGCTGCAGAAACATCACCTAAAATTGGATTTGTATTCAACAACTGAACGGTAGCACCAATTAGGGCTGATTTAGATTGTTTATCGATAACAGTACCACGTATAGTTTGGGTAGAACCTTGTGCATGGCTCAATAATGGGCTGGTAGCTATGGATAGCAACAACAGCAGAAAAATGGGAATTGATTTTTTCATAAGGAATAATTTATTTTGCAAAGATGCAGGAGCCGGTACAATTATCCCTTGATGAATGACAAGTAATTACAATTATCGTCTTGATAAATGTCAAGACCGTTACCATTGTATTAAATAGCTTCTACACAGTCTTTCGTGCACCAACCTTCCTTTCCATCACTGATTCGAATTTTACGCCAACCATTAACTTCTTCTTTCAATTGAACTTTTAATCCTTCGTGTAAGGGAAATAAATCAACAGCCGATGGATCAGGAGCCGCCTTAATGGTTATGTTCGATGGCATAACAACACCATAATCATCTTGGTATAAAACAGCATGGCTTTTAATACCGGTATATCCCAGAAGTAAGGCCAACAGCAAACTAATAACGGCTGCACGGATGAAGTTTCGATTATACTGCTTGCCTATATAATAAATCGCCAAAAATGCAGCAAACAAGAAAAGTAAAGCAATACAAAGTAATATCCAGGTATTCGGACTAAACCATGCAATGTAATGCTGCCACCAGCGTATAAAAAACAATTGCGGTACTTCATCAATTTTATCTACTAAATGCAAGTTGACTAATTTTAGGTTGAATGCAATATCTTCGTCTGCAGGCTTCAGTAAATGCGCCTTTTCGAGGTAAAGCACCGCGTGCCCCATGTCTTTGCATTTGTATGCAGCATTTCCGGCATTATAAAACAATTCCGGATTTTTATATCCTTTTGTAAGCAAGGAATCATAAACGGCTAAAGCACCGGCATAATCCTTTTTAAGATAGAGCTGATTCGCCTTTTGCCATAATGCTTCTGCAGTAACTGCTTGTACTTGGATAATAAAGCTGACGAATGCCAATAGGGTTATTAGTAATTTTTTCATCGCTTAATTGTTCAATTGTTGTTCAAGTTTAACAATAACATCGGTAGCAATTACATAATTCTTTTGCATTTGACCTGCAACAGCAGCCGGTGCATACAAGGCCATTTCACAATCTGCAATAACAGCAAATAAACCCTCCATGTGTTCGGCATTAACTTGTTTTCGAATCAGTTGTTCGCGAATTGCATCTTTTGATAAATCGGAAGTTTGTACATTAAATTTATCTGAAACGTAGCCCCATAAGCTTCGTTGTACTTCTTCGTAAAATTTCTGCTCTTCTTTTTGATTCATCCATTTTTCTGCCAATGCCAATTTCTTACGTGCTAATTTTAAGGCCTTTTTATTTTTTACCTGAACATAATTAACTGCATCAAGTGATTCTTTGCGCTTGATTCCCCAAATTCCTAAAGCGGCAACAAATGGTAAACCCAACAACAAATACATCCATACACTGCCGTAAAAGGGTGAATGATGGGTGGATAAGGTAATGGCATTCGTTTTAATAAATCGTATATCTTGATTTAATAATTTTAAATCTTCTTTTTTAATTCCATTGATTACAGCCGGACCTGAATTGTTTTTTCCTTGTTTAATTTGTAAAGGAATTTCAGGAGCTGTTAATGTAACATAATCCCTTTTATCCAAATCAAAATAAGTAAAATGAAAGGCCGGAATACTGTAGTTACCAGCAACACGAGGCACCATGACATATTCATAAGTTTTAGACCCGGCAACCGGATTAGCATTCTTAGGAATATTGTCCGTTACCTTGGGATCGTACAATTCAAAATCCGGTGACATGCTAAATGTCGGATTATCGATTAATGGCAAATTGCCGGTACCACTTAATGTGGCCTTATAAGTTATGGCATCATCTGTTGTTGCTGTTGTTTTATCGGCTTTGGCAGACCACGAGTAGCGTCCTACTGCTCCGGTAAAATCGGCCGGTTTATTAGCTGGTAATGGTTTAACCGCGATGTTAATTGCACCTGAACTTAAATTATAAGGTATATCTTCATAAGCACTAAATAAAGGGTCATTGAAAAAAGGATCATTGAAAATCGGATTGTTTTGCATCATTGGATTATTAAAGAATTCATCCATCATGCTTTTACGTTTCTTTTTACTTTTAACACGAGCAACAACTTTCATGTAAGCAGGATCCAATTGCAGACTACCGCTACGTTGTGGAAATAATGCCACCTTTTTAATTTCAAAAACCAAATAGGCTACCCCATTCACTATTTGACGTGTACCTCCTTGAGCAGTTGGGAATTCTTGCGACCAAAACCCATTTAAAGTAGGCATCTTAGTGGTAGGATTACTTACGATGTCAACATTAGTATATAATTTATAAGACACGTTGATTTGTTCTCCTTCATAAACAGTAGTCTTATCAGCTTCAACGCGCATAAACACATTTTTCGATAAATCAGTGGCCGCTCCACCATCGGCAGCATTACCTTTAGTGCCTCCTTGCGCTGCTACCGGTGCCTTGGTGACTTGAATAACCAAATTATTGGATTCGATATTACCGGCATTGGTGCTGGCAGTTCCGGGTGGTATCGTAAACGTACCTTCTTTAGTAGCTTGCAGCAAATAGGTGAT
>JAHEYX010000161.1 GCA_023251415.1 Chitinophagales bacterium | reverse complement strand
ATCCTAAAATAATATGAAACAATCTATTAAAATTGGCCGTGACAACTCAAATGATATTGTTATAAATGAAGCTAGAGTAAGTCGAAGTCATGCGATTGTTACTAATCTAGGAAATGGTAATTTTGAAGTAAAAGATTTAGGTAGTTCTAATGGTACATTTGTTAATGGAACTAAAATTACCATTTTAAGTATTAGACAAGGCGATAGAATACAAGTTGCTAATTGCGAAGTAAATTGGTTTGAAGCTTTTGTTAAAGCACAATCCAACGATGTTTCAATGATTAATGAAGAGGCATTTTCGAAAATCAAAAAAACAATTTCAATTGGAACTTCAGCTCATAATGATATAGTAATTGAAAGTAATTTTGTTTCTAGCCAGCATGCTAAAATTTCACTGCTTCAAAATGGTAATTATTATATACAAGATTGCGGAAGTAGCAACGGTACATTTATTAATGGCACAAAAGTAGTTGCGAAAAATTTTACTAAAACTGATGTAGTTAAAATAGCAACCTCTAATTTACCACTTAACTGGTTTCAAAACAAAAAGCTTAAGACAAACTTTTTTCAAGATAATAAAAAAACGATAATTATATCTTTTATACTACTAGTATTAATTATTTCTTCTACTATTTCTTATATTAATAGTTGTAAGTGGTTTCAATGGAAATGCAATATTTCTGCTCAAAAAGTGTATTCGCAAAACAAAAATGCAATTGTTTATATTGAACATTACTATTTTTATACTATTAAATTTCACGATACTAGGTATTATATAGGTCGAAACAAAACATTCGGAATAGTTGAAGCAAATACATCAAAGGATAATTTATTTCCTTACGACACCATTACAGGTAGTGGTTGTTTAATAAAGAATGATGGCTCAATTCTAACCTCTTCCTTGTTAATATATCCTTGGTTAAATATTTCCGACGCAAAAGCATTGCTTAATAAAGTAGTTGAAAGTAAAACAATTCCAAATTTTAATCTTAATGAAAAATTAACTATTTGTGGTGAAACTTTTGAATTAAAATTTATCTTAAACGGTATGATTTTTAATCAACAAAATTTTATTCAAGCTACTGCTGTAAATAATTGTAAAGTAAGTGATAGTAGTAATGTCATAATTAAGTCTGTTAAAAAGGAATTACCACCTAATTCAAGTATTATAAATTATAGCTTTAATTCTGAATCTATTAATCCATTGAATCAAACTAAAAAATATTACTACAGTTATATTAATGCTATTAAAAATAACGAAATAATTTCTGATACATTTATTGCTGCATTAGATACATTTAATATTAATAGAAATATATCTATCTCTCTAAATAAATCATTACCTAAATTAAAAGAGGGTAGTACAGTGTTTAATGAAAGAGGTGAATTAGTAGGTTGGGTTCAAAAAAACAAAACACATTATATTCATACTATTTTTAATCAAATTAAAAAAATAAAACCACCAAGTTATGCAAATTCTTTCTATTGGTAGAGATGCCACAAATCAAATCGTGATTAATGATACTATGGTTAGTCGCCAACACGCACAACTTACAATTTTAGATAATGGCCAAGTGCTATTGAAAGATTTAGGTAGTAGCAATGGTACATTTATAAATGGAAATCGAATTACTGAAAGTTTCCTTCAAAAAGGTGATATTGTAAAATGTGGATCTAGCTTTTTAGATTGGACTAACTATCTTTCTAATGGACAAACAAATATATCAAATAATGAATCCAAAAAGTTTAATTTTGAAATTGAAAAAAATAGCTTTTCGAATTTTAGTGGTTCAATTGATGTTAGTTCTTTAAAGCATGAAAAGGAAAGTATATACTATATAGTTAAATTAATATTTAGCAGTTTAATATGGTTAATAATTGCTTCCTTCTTAATTGTTCCATTTTTCCTTAGTTCATTTATAGGTTTTAGGTATTTTTTAGCAACAGGAATTAGTTCACTAATGGTACTTGCATTTATTATTGGTTTGGTAGCACTTTTTATTTGGTTAACTAGTTTGTACTTTAAAGCAATAATATATGGCAATAGTGTTAAAGTTAATGTGAATCAATATCCTCAACTATATAAGATTTTAGTTGAACAATGTCAACGATTAGGTCTATCTAAAATTCCGGATTTATTTATTTTTAATAGCAATGGAATGGTAAATGCGGTTGCTATTTCTTTTTATTCAAAAAAATATGTGCTTTTAATGTCAAGTTTAGTTGATTTAATGCTAAGCAATGATAGAAATGATGAAATAGCAATGATTATTGGTCATGAATTAGGACACCATGCAGCCGGTCATAATAGTTTTTGGAAAAACTTTTTCCTTAAGCCAGCATCGGTGATTCCATTTTTAAGCAAAGCATACAGTAGGGCTTGTGAATTAACAGCTGATAGAATTGGTTTGGTTCTTACAAATAATGTAAATGCATCACAAAGAGCCTTAGTTGCCTTAGCATTAGGAAGTGAAAGGCTTTCAAAATCAAGTAATATATCAGAATTCATTCAGCAAGAAACTGAAATTTCAGATTTAATGGGCTTTATAAATAAGTTATTTTCATCTCATCCACGAACTACCAAACGTGTAGTTGAAATAACGTCATATGCTAATAAAATCAAAATTTCATAAAATATTTTATTTATGAAAATTTACTTATCTATTTTTATTTGTATCAGCAGTTTTGTATTTTATAAACTTGCACTTGCTCAAAGTTTGAAAAGTTCGAATGTACATTACAGAATAATTGATAAAAAAATCGAAGTATTTTACGATATGCCAACAAATACTGATAGTGTTCAAGTTTTTTTAATATTTCGCAAAAAATCTGACTTTAAATTTATGTTATCCCCAACTTTTATTTCAGGCAATGTTGGTATTGGAGTATTTTCTGGTAAGAATAATAAAATAATATGGGACTATAATAAAGAGAAAAAATCTGTACTAACAGGGTCAGGATTCTACTTTCAAGTTATTATTAATAAACTCCCATCATGGGAACAAAGACGCCCATCAATGAATGAAACGAAATAAAAGTTGTAATTGCAATTTTTATTTGTTGAATTAATAAAATTGATATTTTTTTTATTTCTTTATTTATTTAGGTAGATACACCCTCCTTATTGCAGCTTGGCTTGTTCAAAAATCGGATAAATCAGGTAATTTTTATTAGGTTTGCGCCTCAATTTTAATTTATGCAACATTTAAGTGAACAAGAAATCCTTCGCAGGGAGACTTTACAAAAGCTGATCGATAAAGGGATTAACCCTTATCCGGCTGAATTGTGGGAGGTGACGCATCTTTCTACCCAAATTATTAATGGCTTTGAAGCTAATCCCGAAGCCGATGACCTTAAAAACATCAGCTTTGCCGGTCGTTTGATGAGCAAACGTATTATGGGTAAGGCTTCGTTTGCCGTTTTGCAAGACAGCGCCGCTAAAATTCAGTTTTATGTAAAGGGCGAAGAAATTTGCGAAGGAGAAGATAAATCCTTATACGAGGAAGTGTTTAAACATTGGATGGATTTGGGTGATATCATTGGCGTAAAAGGCTATGCATTTCGTACCAAAACCGGCGAAATATCTATACATGCCAAAGAAATTAAGTTGCTGAGCAAGGCTTTACGTCCGCTGCCGGTGGTAAAAACCGATGCCGATGGTACGGTGCACGATGCCTTTACCAATCCCGAACAACGTTACCGCATGCGTTATGTAGATATGATCGTAAATCCGCATGTGCGCGAAATATTCGTAAAACGTACCAAACTGGTGAACAGTATACGCGAATACCTCAATGCCAAAACCTATATGGAGGTAGAAACGCCTATTTTACAACCCTTATATGGTGGAGCAGCCACTCGTCCGTTTAAAACCCACCACAATACCCTCGATATGCCTTTGTTTTTGCGTATAGCCAACGAGCTGTACCTGAAACGCTTAATCGTTGGTGGTTTTGATGGGGTGTACGAGTTCAGTAAAGACTTCAGAAACGAGGGCATGAGCCGTTTCCATAATCCGGAATTTACCCAAATGGAATTGTACGTAGCCTATAAAGACTATGCCTGGATGATGGATTTGGTGGAAGAAATGGTCGAAAAAGTAGCCATTGATGTTACCGGTTCAACCCAGGTGCAAGTAGGGGATAACCTCATCGACTTTAAACGTCCGTGGAAACGCTATACCATGTTTGAAGCCATACAGGAGTTTACCGGCATTGATATCAGCGAAATGGACGAAGCTCAATTGCGCAAAGTGGCAGCCGATTTAAAACTACACATCGACCCTAAAATGGGTAAAGGCAAGGTTATCGACGAGTTGTTTGGCGAATTTGCCGAACCTAAATTGATTCAGCCTACGTTTATAACCGATTATCCGGTTGAAATGAGTCCTTTGGCTAAAAGTCACCGCAGCAAACCGGGTTTAGTAGAGCGTTTTGAAGCCATCTGCAACGGTAAAGAATTGTGTAATTCGTTTAGCGAATTAAACGACCCGATCGATCAGCGCAAACGTTTTGAAGAGCAATTGGAATTGGGCAAACGTGGCGATGATGAAGCCATGGTTTTGGATGAAGATTTCTTACGGGCCTTAGAATACGGTATGCCGCCAACAGCAGGCTTAGGTATTGGTATCGACCGTTTAAGCATGATCATGACCAATTCGCCTTCTATACAAGAAGTCTTGTTTTTCCCGCAAATGCGTCCGGAAAACAAAGAATAGGGGAGTAGAATGTTATAAAAAAAGGTAAAATGAAATTACCTTTGCGCCGCAAATCAGATTTTTCAAACTATTAAAATAAAACACATTAAAACATGGCTCAAAAGATTAAAGTTGCCAATCCGGTAGTAGAATTGGATGGTGATGAAATGACCCGAATCATTTGGAAATTTATTAAAGAGAAATTGATTCTTCCATACCTGGAATTGGATATTAAATACTATGATTTAGGAGTGGAATACCGTGATGAAACTAATGATCAGGTTACGATTGATGCCGCCAATGCCATTCGTCAGTATGGTGTAGGTATTAAATGCGCGACCATTACTCCGGATGAAGCACGTGTAGAAGAGTTTAAGTTGAAGCAAATGTGGAAAAGCCCGAACGGTACCATTCGTAATATCTTAGACGGAACGGTTTTCCGTGAACCAATTGTTTGTAAAAATGTGCCGCGTTTGGTTCCAAACTGGACGGCTCCAATATGTATTGGTCGTCATGCGTTTGGTGATCAATACCGTGCAACAGATTTCGTGACCAAAGGAAAAGGTAAATTGACCGTGAAATTTGAAGGTGAAGACGGAACGGTTCAAGAATATGAAGTGTACAATTTCAAAGGTGATGGTGTTGCCTTAACCATGTACAATACCGATGAAAGTATCACCGGTTTTGCACGTGCGTGTTTTAACCAGGCCTTAATGAAAAAATGGCCTTTGTATTTATCGACTAAAAACACCATTTTGAAAAAGTATGATGGTCGTTTCAAAGATATCTTCGAAAACATTTACCAAAGCGAATTCAAAGCACAATTTGAAGCGGCAGGCATTACCTACGAACACCGTTTGATTGATGACATGGTAGC
The DNA here is from genome assembly GCA_023251415.1 of Chitinophagales bacterium. GTDB lineage: Bacteria > Bacteroidota > Bacteroidia > Chitinophagales > CAIODY01 > JAHEYX01. The sequence continues at coordinate 1,607 of JAHEYX010000161.1, read as the reverse complement.
TTCTGCCTTGAAATGGAACGGTAATTTTGTATGGGCGTGTAAAAACTACGATGGTGATGTTCAATCAGATACCGTTGCGCAAGGTTTTGGCAGCTTAGGTTTAATGACTTCTACATTGGTAACACCTGATGGTAAAGTGATGGAAGCAGAAGCAGCACATGGTACGGTTACACGTCACTACCGTGATCACCAAAAAGGCAAACCAACCTCTACGAATCCGATTGCCTCTATTTTCGCCTGGACCAGAGGTTTAGAGTTCCGTGGCAAATTAGACAACAACAAAGAGTTGATTCGTTTCTGTCAGGCCTTAGAAGAAGTATGTGTTGAAACCGTTGAAAGCGGCAAAATGACGAAAGACTTAGCAGTATGTATTCATGGTAACAAAGTCAATCACGGCGAGCATTACCTTTACACAGAAGAGTTTTTAGATGCATTAGATAAAAACTTGCAAGCTAAATTAGCGAAATAAGAATCAAAAAAAGGCTGTCGTAATTGACAGCCTTTTTTTTTGAAAAGAAGAATGCATCATTCAGGTTCCCCCGATAAGCGTAGTCTCCTGACTACGCTTGAGCGGCAAGCAATCTCCTGATTGCGTTCAATAAAATCAAATTCTCGTTGTAAACGATAAACATTCATTTAAAAGGAAATCCTTATTTAAACAATGCTCACTTTATAATGGTTTCGTTTTTGTAAGTGACATACTCCTCAAGTACAACAAATCGTTTTCTTAACATTAATCTTACTTTCTTTTCCTTAATGAAAAGAAAGTAAGCAAAGAAAAATCAAGGCCTGTGATATGAACCTGGCAAAAGCTACCAAGCATTTTTTCTTGCAGCGCTTACCAAAAGCTCTCGTTAAAGTGTTTGCTTTCGAGCATCTCCGTAAGCTTTGTTTGTGCTTATTCTCGTATTTCAATGGTGGCGCTTCCTCATCAAATTTTCTTTTAAAATACAAAAAGAAAATTTGAGGCAAACGCGCAAAATGCTTGTTGTTTTGCTCAGAACCCTATCAAGGGCCATCATTAGTCTCCGCAAGAACTTTTTTAATTCGTATCCATCATTAAAACTGAATCGTTGTATTACTTAATTCATAATCCGTGATCCCCCGAAAAGCGTAGCCCCCAATAAGCTTAGTCTTCTGACTAGGCTTGAGCGGCAAGCAATCTCTCCGCCAAAATACAAGCGGCGGACAAGTCGATTGCGTGCAATAAAATCAAATTCTCGTTGTAAACGATAAACATTCATTCAAAAGGAAATCCTTATTTAAACAATGCTCACTTTATAATGGTTTCGTTTTTGTAAGTGACATACTCCTCAAGTACAACAAATCGTTTTCTTAACGTTATTCTTACTTTCTTTTCCTTAATGAAAAGAAAGTAAGCAAAGAAAAATCAAGGCCTGTGATATGAACCTGGCAAAAGCTACCAAGCATTTTTTCTTGCAGCGCTTACCAAAAGTTCTCGTTAAAGTGTTTGCTTTCGAGCATCACCGTAAGCTTTGTTTGTGCTTATTCTCGTATTTCAATGGTGGCGCTTCCTCATCAAATTTTCTTTTAAAATACAAAAAGAAAATTTGAGGCAAACGCGCAAAATGCTTGTTGTTTTGCTC
>JAHEYX010000160.1 GCA_023251415.1 Chitinophagales bacterium | reverse complement strand
ACTGTTTTTCGAACGACCAAATGGGATATAATTTGGCAACGGCAGATAATAAGAAAAGTGCGGAAACCACAATGCGTATGGCCCAGGTAACGGTAGTAGTCGTCTTTGCTGTCATAGGAGTAAATTGTGAAGGATCCAAAAATACACAAAGACTTTTACAATTACTCGCAAAGCAAGCCACGTTTGAATTTTATTAGGATAAAAAATCCTTGATCATGACCATCAAATAGAAGTCGGTAGTTGTTATTCCTTCATCCATTTTAATTGCTGAACACCATTAGCGTTGGCTACTTGCAATAAATACATACCACTAGCTAAGGTTTCAACAGCTATGCTTTTGTTGATACAACCTGATTCCACTTGTTGCTGCAAACAAACTTGTCCGTTCATTGCAAACACGGTAATCGTTGTAGTACTTAGAGTAGGAGTTGAGAAATGTAAGTTCAGTGTACTGCTAGCAGGGTTCGGACTGAGCAACAAACCTGCATTCGTTTCTACTTCAGTTATTGCATTGGCTTCGGTGCCGCTGTTGTGTAAACGAATTACTCCGGCATCATTACCGGCATATCCTGCAGCTACTAATTTACCATCGGAAGCTATGGCCAATCCGTTGATGCCGTCGTTAGGGCTGCTCATTTGGGTGCTCATGGCACATGTGGTAAAACCATTAGTTCCAAAATTAGGATTGATAGTGCCTGCAGCATCAAAACGTGCTACCATGAAATTATTATCGGAGCCGGTATTCATTAAGCCTGCAACCACATACGAGCCATCACTTAACAACAACAAGCGATTAGCACTTTCGGTAGCTCCTAAATCTTTTGCAACCGCCCCGTTGGTTCCAAAAGAAGCATCAGCACTTCCATTAGGCAAACAACGGTACAATAAAATATCGCCTGCCGTATTGATTACCGCACCTGCAGCTATTATTTTACCATCAGCTTGTATTTTAACAGCTCCTGCCGTAGAACTAGGTCCGGAAGCATTATACACCACTATACCATTTGTACCAAAAGCGGCATCGATAGTTCCGTTGGCATTGTAACGGGCTAAAGCTAAATGCGGATAACCGGCAATATTGTTGGCTCCGCATAAAACAATCTTTCCATCAGCCTGCACCGCAGCGGCAGTACCGGTAGCTACACCATTTGGAAACAATGTAATGACTGTGCCGGTCGAATTAAAGCTTGCATCTAATGCACCATTTGCCGTACAACGTATCGTACCGAATCCGCCTGTGGTAGCTCCTGCAGAAGTTCCGGTTAATACAATTTTATCATCCGATTGAATAACCATCTTACCGCCTTCATCGTTATTGCCGTTAAAGTCGACAGTCAATTTACCACCTGTTCCGAAGGTATTATCTAAAACACCGCTGCTGCTTAAGCGAGCCAAGGCAAAATCAAATAAGTTACCGGTTTTAAAAGCTTTACCACCAATTATTATTTTCCCATCCGATTGCAAACCTATCGTTGTGGCTTGATCATAATCGTTAAAAAAATCGATGCTGACTTTACCATTGGTACCAAAGGTATTGTCGTAAGTGCCATTGGTATTGAGGCGTACTACATAAAAGTTGTAAGCAGATCCGGAGCCACCGGTGCCGGCCAATAAAATTTTTCCGTCGGCTTGTACCAATACATCTTGAAAACTGCTGTAAAAATCGAAAGAGGTAACGAGTTTGCCGTTGTTGTTAAAAGTAGAGTCCAGGGTTCCGGCTACTTGCGCATGTGAAGTGTAAAAGCATAGCAAGAGCACAAACAAAGATAGTTGTTTCATAAGTTTAAAATTTTAGGTAGAACAAATGTAAGAAGGAATTAATAGAAATTGCAAGGAGTTTTTGATGGAATGTAACTTCAAGCGGTTCAAATTATTGCAAAGCCGAATTCGATATTTGATCACCGACTTCTTTATGTATTTGTCGATCAATAAACCGCCATCATACGTAATTCCTGAAATTGTTCCTCATGCAATTCTGTTTTTGAACCTAATAAGTTCAAACGATGACAAAAAAGATTACCGCTGTACTCAAAAAGTGTACCGCTGTACTCTAATAGAATACCGCTGTACTAAAATAGTATACCGTGGTATGTTATTGACTCACTGCGGTGACCTAATAAGTTCAAATGGTTACCCAATAAGTTCAAACGGTGACCTAATAAGTTCGAACGGCGACATGGGAATTTACAATAAATTAGGGGTAAAATAGCGTTTTTGCAAAGCACATACAAACCATTAAAATAGTCAAAAAGATAATATCCCCCCAATCCTATTATCCCTTATCTTCTCTTCTACCGTCGGCATGTATGGCAAATCTGCCGCTTGCACGATCATGCACTTGATCTCCTTTTTTCCAAGGCCAACCGCCAAACTGGGTTTTGTGGTAATCGTCAAAAGCTTGTATAATTTCTTCTTTGGTGTTCATTACAAATGGGCCGTATTGAATAACCGGTTCATTAATAGGTTTGCCTTGTAATACCAAAATACTGGCAGCCGTATCGCCATTTTGTATAGTTAAGGCTGCTGTGGCATCTACTTCTAACGCATTGTAATTGTTGATTAACGTATCGGCTATGGTAATACCATGTCCTTCGTAATAATACAACATACGATTAATGCCACTCGATGCAGCAGGCAATTGCCAGGTAGCACCTGCTTCTAATTTAATGTTCCAAATAGCCACTTCATTGGCCGGATCGGCAGCCCATGAATTTGGGGGTGGAGGAGCAGCCGTTTTATCACCCAATTTTCCTGCAATTACTTCTACTTTAATTTGCTTTCCGGCTTTATCGTTAACGGTATATTTAGGAATAATATCGCTCCACAACATTTTAAAATGCGGGTCGGTCATTTTATTCTTCTTAGGTAAGTTCAACCAAATTTGAAACAGCTCCATCGGATTATCGGCATCGGTTTTCAGCAACGGAAACATTTCAGAATGTTGAACACCTTTTCCGGCAGTCATCCATTGCACATCACCTTGTCCGTAGCGACCGGCAGCACCTAATGAATCGGCATGATCCACAAAACCTTCGCGCACTACCGTTACGGTTTCAAAACCCCGATGCGGATGCTCCGGAAAACCGGGTACATTTTTACCGTGGTACATGCGCCAACCGTCTTTGATGATAAAGTCGTCGCCTAAATTACGCCCATCGAGCGAAGTCGCCGGTCCCATAGCTGCATTGCCTTTCGGAAAATGATCTTCGTGGTGTACACAAAACAAAAACGGATCAAGGGTGTCCCATTGAAAACCAAGGGGTTTAATTTTTAGAATACTGTTTTTAGGAGCTGACATTGGTGGTTCATTTAAAGGTGTAAGGGTTTTGGCAATACCCGGAAAGCGAGCAAGGAGCAGCGCAGCTAAAGCGGCTGACCATTTCTCTAAAAAGCTTCGACGATTAACAGTAGTAGCCATAAAAATAGAAGTAGTGGTTAATAGATTACTGAGCTAAAGTAAAGCGATTGTTTGAATAACAAAAATGAAGGGGAAATGTTTTATTCACGCTACTTTACTATATTTGATTTGAATTAAAACGAATAACAAAATGGTTACATATTTATTAGGAGCCGGAGCAAGTGCAAATGCATTGCCGGTGGTTAAAGGGTTTAAAGAGAGATTTAGGTTGTTTATTAATGATACATTTTCCTTACAAATTGTAAACGAGCAAATTTCTACAATTGCCGGTATTGAACCAAAGCTGAATGGGAATGATTTTTTTGTCAATCAAACCAATTCATTATTAAATCATTTTACACCGGACACTTTTGCAAGGAAAGTTTTTTTAGAAAAGGGAATCGATTCTATTGAATATAAATCCATTAAACGAATTATATCTACTTATTTTCTTTGGGAACAGTTTAAAAAAGACAGTTTTAATATTCCTTTTATTTTTGACGATTCTGACGTTATTAATTATAAAATGACTTTAGAAAAAAGAATAAAAGAAATTTTAGATTACCGATACGATGTCTTTTGTGCAACTTTATTACAAAAAAATCCAAGTAATGATTTGATTTTACCAAAGGATGTTAATATAATAAGTTGGAACTATGATTGGCAAATTGAAAAAAGCATACAACAATATAGCACAGGCAAAATGCTTTCGGAAGTTTTGAAACAGAATAATATTTATAAATTAAATGGAACCGCAAATTTTAAATTAAATAATCGTAAGCAAGAAAGTATAAAAGAATTTGAATTTGATGAATACAATTATAATTCGGATGAAACTAAAACTTTGCTTCTTGATATAAATAAAGGAAATAAAGACAAAGAATTAACCAATTTATTATCTTTTGCTTGGGAAAACAAGGATGATTCAATTATTACTAATTCTATTAATGCTTTGAAACAAAGTAATTGTATTGTAATCATTGGATATTCGTTTCCATATTTTAATCGCGTTGTTGACAGACGATTATTCAAAGCAATTGACAACAAGAAAATTGTTTTGCAATACCCAAGCGAAGAAGAATACTTGCAAGCTAGGTCTAATATTGAAGAGTTAATTCCCCCTAATAGCCAGTGTAAAATTATTCCAAAGTTAAGTGTGGAGCAATTTTATATACCTGAGGAATTAATAGTTTGATTGTAAATTTAAACTTAAATGAGATGTAGTACGAATTAAGTATTGGCGTTAAATCATTTCATAGCTTTAAAAGACTAATTCCTACGGTAAGTTTAAAATGAACTTCTGAAATTCAATTACCATTTTCCCCTATCTTTACTTTATGAAAAAAATGCTTGCCACTTATGGAGGGATGTTAATTGGAGCGCTGTATGGCTTATTTATTCGTTACGTGTTTGGGCTTAATTCAAAATTCGTATTCGATTTCGCTGATTTGTTTTCAATAACTTTTGTTTGGGTTTTACCGATCATAATGGGTTTAATCCCTTTGCTATTAGCTACTAAAGCCCAATTGGAAAACTGGACGTTTCGTATGCTTGCTCCGGCACTTACTGTAATCTTCTTTCTAGGCTTTTGTTTGGTCACTCGGCTCGAAGATTTTATCTGCATTTTCATTATCGGCATTCCTTATTTTTTAATGGCTGCTGTTGTAGGTTTGCTTTTTGGCAAATGGCTGTTAGCTTATAAAAGCAAACGTAGCTTATTCTTGTCTGTAGTATTTTTGCCTTTTGTTTTGGCATGGGTCGAAAATACAATTCCTGCTCCCAGCGCTGCTTTTGAAGTGAACACACCCATAATCATTCATGCACCGGCAGCTATTGTTTGGCAAAACATCGTTCGTGTTCGTGAAATACAAGCAAGCGAATACCAAAAAGGGCTTTACAATTATGCCGGTATCCCTCGTCCCATTTATGCCGAATTCGACAATGATACTTTAGGAGCCACACGCATCGGTCATTTTGAAGGCGGATTGCAGTTTAAGGAAAAAGTAGTGGTTTGGAAACGTAATCATGAAGTAGCTTTTTCGATTCAACTCATTCCAGGTTCCGTACGCAATGCCATTTTTGATCAACATGTATTAAAAGGCAATCACTTTCGATTTCTGCAAGCAGCTTATCAGTTAAAATCCATTGACGCCACTACCACTGAATTGCGTTTACTTACCAATTACCAACTGCATACAAGCATCAATGCCTATGGGTCCTTTTGGGGGCAGCGTTTAATGACTGATTTTCAAACCCGCTTGCTTCAGGTTATTAAAGCGCGCTGTGAGCAGCGTAGGGGCATGTAATGAGTAATTAAACCAAAGTCACAACAGCTAGCATTTAATCCGTTTTTGGCTTAAATTCTTTCTAAAATCTCCTTCTTTTTCAATTCAAGCCTTTATATTTGCCTTCCAAAATTCAATACAATGAGAAAAATTGCTTTTCGACAAGCTTTACGTGAGGCCATGCAGGAAGAAATGCGTAAAGATCCGCGTATCTATTTGATGGGAGAAGAAGTTGCTGAATACAACGGAGCTTATAAAGTAAGTCAAGGCATGTTAGAAGAATTCGGTGCTAAACGTATTATCGATACACCAATTGCCGAATTGGGCTTTGCTGGTATTGCTGTAGGTTCTGCCATGAACGGTTGTCGCCCGATAGTAGAGTTCATGACATGGAACTTTGCCGTTTTAGCCTTCGATCAAATTGTTAATACTTCTGCTAAGATACGTGCCATGAGCGCTGGTCAGTTTGTAAACCCGATTGTTTTCCGCGGACCATCAGGTTCTGCCGGTCAATTAGGAGCTCAACACTCACAAGCCTTCGAAAGTTGGATGGCAAATGTACCGGGCTTGAAAGTAATTTCTCCAAGCAACCCCTATGATGCCAAAGGTTTATTAAAATCGGCCATTGTGGATGATGATCCGGTGTGTTTTATGGAAAGTGAAATGATGTACGGTGATATGGGAGAAGTTCCGGAAGAAGAATATTATATCCCAATCGGGAAAGCCAATGTAGTAAAAGAGGGTACAGATGTTACCTTAATTTCCTACAATAAGATGATGAAAGTTGCTAATGCTGCTGCTGAAGAATTAGCCAAAGAAAATATTAGTGCCGAAGTCATTGATTTACGTACCATTCGTCCGCTGGACATGGAAACCATCATCAATTCCATCAAAAAAACCAATCGTGTGGTTATTGTTGAAGAAAGCTGGCCTTTTGGTGCCGTGTGTACCGAAATCGCCTACCGTATTCAAAAAGACGCCTTCGATTACATGGACGCTCCTGTTCGTCGTGTTAACGGCGCCGATTCCTCTATGCACTACGCTCCAAACTTAGTTGATGCCTACCTACCCAATGCCGCAAAAGTGGTGAAAGTGGTGAAAGAAGTAATGTATAAGACGAATTGATAATTGATAATTGATAATGGAGAATGGAAAATTGATAATGGAGAATGGAGAAATAAAAAATGATAATGGTAGAGGTTAATCAGCCGAAATCCGCCATCGGAGACGTGAATTTGTTCTCATAAAACCGACCTGATTGTACTTGGCGGAAGAATAGAATACAAATACAGAAAAGCTGAGCACACAGTGCGAAATCCGCCGTCGGAGGTTTGAATAAAATAGAGTAAAAACGTTAAGATAGTTTATGGTAGACTTCAGCCTCTCGGCCTTCGCTTATTGCTGATAACTGATCACTAATTACTAATTACTGATAACTGTTCACTGCTTCTTCACATACACTTCAAAGCTGCAATCGAACTGATTTTTTTCGTCTTTTGGAATGAAGGTGCTTTCTACTTTAGTC
>JAHEYX010000159.1 GCA_023251415.1 Chitinophagales bacterium | reverse complement strand
AGCTTATGGTACATCAGCTAGTGGAGGTGGTTCGTTTTATTTGGGAGATGGTATGTTTAAATCTACTGATGGCGGTTTAACTTGGAACCCAATTGCATCAACCAGTACAGGTACACAAAATGTTTTTTCGACCAATTGGCAAGTAACCTGGAATTTAGCAACCGATCCTTCAAATTTATCGCAAGATGAATTGTATGCCGCTACTTACGATGGAATCTATCGTTCGATAGACGGTGGCTCAACATGGACAAATCCTTTACATGGCGGTGCCGCTTCATCTTACTTTACGGATGTAGCTGTAACTGACTCCGGAGTTGTTTATGCCACCTTGAGCAGTGATGGTGCCGGAAGAGGCGTGTATCGTTCAACAGACGGTATCAATTGGACGAATATTCTACCTGCCAATTTCCCTTATCAATACGACCTTATTAAAATTGGCATTAATCCATCTAATCAAAATGAAGTATACTTCTTATGCGGAGGCACTGATACCATGGGTTTGTTAACGGTGAATGCTTGGGGCGATAAAGAATGGAATAGCTTGTATCGCTACAATTATGTTAGTGGAAATGGCAGTGGTGCCGGTGGTACCTGGACTGATTTAACCATGAACTTGCCGCATAATATCGGCATCTTTGACGACTTCCATGCGCAAGGAAGTTACAACTTGGTGGTTCGTGTAAAACCGGATGATCCCAATACAGTGTTTGTAGGTGCAACAAATATTTACAGAAGTACCGATGGCTTTACTACCCCGAATAACGTTACACAAGTTGGTGGTTATGGCATTCACACCCAATTGGTTGGCTTTACCTTATATCCCAACCACCACCCCGATCAACACGAGATTTTGTTTTCACCATCGAATCCAAATATCATGTACAGCGCTTGTGATGGTGGTGTTTACCGCACTGACAGTTGCATGGCAACATCGGTTTCATGGAATAAATTAAATCGTGGTTATTTAACAACGCAGTTTTATACGGCTTGTGCTTTGCATGATTATACCAGCGATATTTTATTTGGAGGTTTACAAGACAACGGTATTTTTTTAACCGACAATACGAATTTACAATCCAATTGGAGTATGCCTTTTAATGGTGATGGCAGTTATTTAGCTACATCAGCTGATGATCAAACCTACTATCTTTCTATTCAACAAGGTAAAATCATTAAAGCCAAATTAAATGCCGCACATGCTATCTCACAATTTGCACGTATTGATCCAATTTATGCTTCACGTGATGATTATGAATTTATTAATCCATTTGTGTTAGATCCAAATGATGATAATGTAATGTATTTACCGGCCGGACATAAACTGTTTCGTAATGATAATTTAAGTGCCATTCCTTTTGCCGGAAACATTGATTCAATTGCCACCAATTGGGTACAATTTCCGGATACCATTCAAAACAATGGAACTACTGCAGTTCGCATTTCGGCTGTGGCTTGTTCTAATGCAAATCCTATGCACCGTGTTTACTATGGTACCAGTGCCAAAAAGATATACCGTATTGATAATGCCAATACCGGTACACCAACACGCGTTGATATTACCGGCAATACCATGCCAAACGGTTATGTAAATTGCATAGCAGTTGATCCCGATAACGGGGATCATGTAGTGGTGGTATTTTCTAATTATAACATCTACAGTATTTTTTATTCAACGAATGCGGGCGCAACATGGACTAGAGTTGCCGGAAATTTAGAGAAAAACTTAAGCGGTACCGGTGATGCTCCATCTATTCGTTGGATTGCGATGATGCATTACCAAGGTCATTTAAAATACTTTGCCGGAACCAGTGTCGGATTATATTCTGCGGATTCCTTAACTATTCATGATAATGCACATGCCGGAACTCAATGGACACAAGAAGGGGTAAATGAAATCGGTCAAACAATAGTTCCTTATATCTATGTACGTGATGTTGATCAATACCTTGCAGTTGCTACACATGGTAGCGGCATGTATACTTGCCATTATGGTTGGAATGTAGGCGTCGATAAAATTGATGCGGTTGCTTCTGATATTCAATTAAGCCCTAATCCTTCCAGTGATTTTGTAAAAATAAATGCTAATCTAAAAGCTAATGCAAGTGTTACGCTCACTGTATTCAATTTAAAAGGACAAGCCTTATATCAAACGCAAGAAAATAGTGCTACCGGAAATTGGCAAACGACCATACCGGTAGCCACTTATCCGACCGGAACTTACATTGCACGTATTACTAGCAATGGTAAAAGCTGGAATAAGAAATTTGTGATCACCCATTAAAACCCGATTCATACTATCATGTTCACAATTGCAATTCATGGAGGAGCCGGTGCCGTTTCTCGACAAACGATAGCCGAATCAGAAGACCCTATTTTTCGTGAAGGCCTACATGCCGCATTAAATGCCGGCTATGCTGTTTTAGAAAAAGGGGCTACAGCATTAGATGCTGTTGAGGCTGCTGTACGTTCTTTAGAAGACAATCCACTTTTTAATGCCGGTAAAGGGGCTGTTTATACCAAAAAAGGGATTCACGAAATGGATGCCAGTATTATGGATGGCAGCAATTTAAAAGCCGGTGCCATTGCCGGAATTCGCAATGTAAAAAATCCGGTGAGCCTTGCCAGAAAAGTAATGGAACAAAGCGGACATGTATTGTTAAGTGGTAAAGGAGCCGGTGAGTTTGCTTTGAAGGTGAAAGAAGAAATGGAAAGCGATGATTATTTCTATACCCGTTTGCGCTACGATCAATGGTTGAAAGTACGGCACACCGATTTTTACCATTTAGATCATATTGGCGATGAAACACCGGATCGTAAATTTGGAACCGTAGGAGCTGTTGCCTTGGATCAACACGGGCACATTGCCGCTGCTACATCTACCGGAGGTATGATTAATAAACAATTCGGACGCATTGGCGACAGTCCGTTAATTGGATGCGGCACTTATGCCAATGACGAAACCTGCGCCATTAGTTGCACCGGACACGGTGAGTATTTTATTCGAGCAGTTGTTGCGTATGATGTGAGTTGTTTAATGGAATACAAAGGCTTGAGTTTAAAAGAAGCTACCGAAAAAGTAATGCTCGATAAATTAAAAAAAATGCAAGCTGAAGGTGGCTTAATTGGTGCTGATGCGAAAGGCAATATTTCGTTGTGCTTCAATGCAATCGGTATGCACCGCGGATATCGGAAAAGCGATGGAAGCTCTTACGTAGCCCTTTATGGCGATGAATAATAAAAACTGTACCTTCGCATTTAGCTTATAACCTGTTTACCCTAATACGTTGATTTCTGAAATTACGATACAACAAATTTTGAACGCTGCTCGAATTGAAGAAGTAGTGGGCGACTTTGTGTCGTTAAAAAAGCGAGGGGTTAACTTAATAGGGAATTGTCCGTTTCATTCAGAAAAAACACCCTCCTTTACGGTTTCTCCGGCTAAAGGAATTTACAAATGCTTTGGTTGCGGTAAGTCCGGAAACGTTACGCGTTTTGTGATGGATCACGAGCACCTTACCTTTCCGGAATCATTAGAGTACCTTGCCAAGAAATACAATATTGCTTTTGAAGCTGTTCCGATGAGTGAAGCCGAAATGGCTGCCAGTAAAGCAAAAGATAATTTATATACCATCAATTCGTTTGCACAAAAGTTTTTTACGGATGTGCTTTGGAATGATGAAGAAGGTCAAGCCATTGGTTTGTCGTATTTCAGAGAACGAAATTTACGTGACGATGTCATGCAAAAATACCAATTAGGGTATTGCCCGGATCAGGAAAATCGCTTTACGAGTTATGCTATTCAACAAGGCTACAACATTGATGATTTAAAAAAATTAGGCTTAACGCAACAACAACGCAACGGCGATTTTTTTAGAGGTCGTGTGATATTTCCGGTGCAAAACCTCTCCGGTAAAGTAATTGCATTTGGTGGTCGTACACTTAAAAAGGATAAGAATATTGCCAAATATTTTAATTCTCCGGAAAGTGAAATTTACCATAAGAGCAAAGTCTTATACGGTATTTATCAGGCCAAGCAATCCATTTTGAAAAACGATTTTTGCTATATCGTGGAAGGTTATATGGATGTAATTTCATTGTATCAAGGTGGAATTGAAAATGTGGTGGCCAGTAGCGGAACAGCATTAACCACCGATCAAGTTCGGCTAGTTAAACGATTTACAAAAAATGTGATCTTGTTGTATGATGGAGATGCTGCAGGTATTAAAGCTGCCTTACGAGGTTTAGAAATTATTGTGGAAGAAGGATTAAACCTGAAATTGGTTTTGTTGCCTGATGGTGAAGATCCGGATAGCTTTATGCAAGCCAATGGTGCCGGTGGATTTGCAGATTATGTGAAAGCCAATGCCAAAGATTTTATTCGTTTTAAAATGCAGTTTGCTATGCAGGATGCCACTAGTGATCCGTATCGTAAAGCTGCGGTTACCAGAGAAATGATTGAGGTATTAGCAAAAATTCCGGATAGTTTTGTTCGAAGTGAATATGTAAAAGAGTTTAGTAGTTTATTGCAGTTGAGTGAAGGAATGGTGGTGACAGAAGTTAATAAATTGGTTCGTCAAGATTTAAAGAAGAATGCTGATAAGCCTCAAGATGCAGAATTACTCTATCAACAAAATGAATCGTATAGCGAACCGGTAAGTCCTCCGCCATTACAAACTAAAAACGATGACGAACAAGAAAAACACACCTTACGCATTGTAATCGAATTTGGTGATCGAGTGATGCAAGATGGTAGAACAGTAGCGCAATTTGTTGCGGAAGAAGTTGAATTGGCATTAATCGATAATCCAATCTATGCCCATTTAATGGACTTTTTTCTGCAACACTATCAAGCCGGAACTGCCATTAATCAACAATTCTTTACTGCTAATGCAGATGAAAACATATCCAAAACCGCTATTGATTTAATTACTTCACCTTTTGAATTAAGTCCGAATTGGGTGAAAAAAGAAATTTATGTAAAAAGCCGTGAGGATAATTATGAGCGTGATGTGAAAAGCGTAGTACACCATTTCAAAATGAAAAAATTACTAAAGCTTATCGATCAAAACTTGGCTAAAATAAAAACCGAAACCAACCCCGAGGAGTTGGTTCAGTTAAAGTTTGTGCATTTAGCCTTAAGTAAAATGAAAGCCGAATTAGCAAGAGCCGCCGGCACAGTTATTACTCATTAAATACCCTATTATTTATTTTCAGGAGCTGCCGGTGCATCTGCAGGAGCCGGTTTAGCAATATCCGATGGCGTTGCTTTTGGTTTATAGCCGATTGGAATATTTAATCCCAAGCTTACATTAATAAAGTAGTTCTTCATCGTCATTGTTTTGATTTTAATACCCGGATAAGATCCGAACTCTCCTTTGAAAGCTAAGTAAGGTAAATTAGGCGCTCGAAGCATCCAACCCACACGCCATCCGGTACGTTTAATAATTCCGTTTGGTGTTTCAACACGCCATGTTTTTGTTGCACTGTGTATGTTCTTAAAACCTATATATGGCGCTATCAAATAATCAAACGAAAAGTTGTTAATCATACGATTTGATTTTTTACGATTATATCCATCTGCCTGAACAACCAGGTTTGTAACGCGACGCAAGTCGATACCGGCATACATCAAAGTTTGACGTTGCACTGTATAGGCTGAATAGACATCCATCCCATCCACCGAAATTCCGAAATCTCCAAAGTGAACTGAGTCTTTATCGTTATTTACATTTACTGCAAAGAATTCATTTTTCATATCACTTTCAATTTCAAAATTTGTTGCGCCTTGACGAAAACCGCCTCTAACCCCTAACATAAATCGACGGTGGGCCGAAACGTTCATGTATTGCGTGTAAGTGGTATTACCGGATTTGTGCGATGAAAGTACGACACGTATTGGGCGACGTGAATTGTGGTCAATCAAGAAAAAGGATCCGCCAATTTCCATTCCGGCGTTATCTTTTAAGCCGGATTCCGGTTTCATTAAATTACCAATATCGGAGGTTGATTGTATGACATCAAAATAGCCTTTATTAAAACTAAAACGACCTTCAATTCGTTTCATCAATAAGGCATCTGCACGTAAGCTCCAGCCGATGGTTGCATTTTCTAAATAAAAATCAGAATAAAATGGTTCAAGTGAAAGTGAAATCTGTTTAACGCGATTCGGATCATCTTCAAGAACCGTATAACTAACGGACTGTGCAGACGACTTGACAAGCAGTAAAAAGAGAAGGGATACGAGTAAAAGTGAGCTTTTTTTCATGGGTAATAATTTCCCCAAAAAAACTACTTATTACAAGTGCTTAAAATACCCAATTCAAGGTAATGGCCTCTACGTACTGCCACTTAGAAGAACCTGAAGCATTTTTAATTTGCCGGTTCAATAGCTTTATTCGGACCGAAAGGAATATTAATTCCCATTCCAATCTGAAGAAAATAATTGCTCAAGGTCATTCCTTTAATTTTCAATCCGGGATAGGAACCTGCTTCTATTTGAAAAGCAATATGTGTACTTCGAGGAGCTTTCATGTTACAACCTACTCGCCATCCGTATTTTTGAAAGGCTGTATTTTCATATTTCAAAGCATATTCCGTTGTAGCACCTTTCAAATCGCTTAATTGATGGGCATTACTAAGCAGAAAGTCAGCATACAAATCGGTTAATAAACGGTTTTTCTTTTTTGATTTGTAGCCTTCTACTTCAACTACCAAATCAATCATTTTGCGTAATGCAATACCTGCATAAATCATCGACTGTGTTTGTGTGGCAAAAGCGGTATTAATATTTTTACCATCCTTTAATTGTTCACTTGGACCAAAATGCAGGGTGTCGTTAGCAGCACTTTTATTTTGCAAATACAATTGTGTGCCGATATCTTCATACAATTGAAAATGATTGGTCATTAATTTTAAACCGCCACGCAACCCTATTTGTGTTCTGCGGTGTGCCGGAATAATAATCGAGCGTGTATACGCCATGGTATTTAATTCTGAATTGCTGAGCAATAACTTAATGTCTTTTGGTTTATTCCAATCCAAAATAAAAATACTGCCACCTAATTCAACGTCAGCAGTTGATCCTAAGCCGGCACTTGGCATGAAGACATTCAAACCACCTGCATTACCCGAAGCGATATCGGTATACGATTGCAAGTAACTCATGCGTAATTCTAAACGTTGAAACAGCAGTACCTGCAATTGTGCGTTCCAGGCTGCGCGCGTATTCTCCAAGTAATAATCGCCGTAGCAAGGATTTAAAGTAATGGAAAA
>JAHEYX010000158.1 GCA_023251415.1 Chitinophagales bacterium | reverse complement strand
CGGAAGCGGCATCAGCCATTTCAACGAAAGCATAGCCTTTGCTACGTCCGGTGAACTTATCGGAAATAATTTTTACGGAATTAACAGGTCCGATTTGTTCGAAAATTTCTCTTAGTTGTGGTTCTTTCATGCCATAATCTAAGTTACCAATGTAAAGATTCATGTGTTTAATGTTTGAAATAATAAATAATTGGTTGCAAGGTATAAATATTTATTTAAAAACCTATTTTTTCAATGAATATTTATTTGCCTTTTAGCAATAAATCAACCACTTGTTTTACACCAATACTGGCAATTTGTTCAAATTTGTATAAATTGGGATAAGCCCCAACAGCCGGAATTTTTTTATCAATCACATAGATAGGCTTATTGTAAGGCGTATATTGAAGCAAGCCGGCAGCCGGATATACATTAAGTGAAGTACCAATTACCAGCACAATATCGGCTGTACATACAATCGTAGCCGCTTTTTCAATCATGGGAACAGGCTCTCCAAACCATACTATATGCGGTCGCAATTGATAGCCATCTTCGCCAACCTGGCCAACTTGAAGTGGTTCATTATAAGGATAGTATAGTGGTTTAACCGGATTGCAAGAACGTACTTTCGTTATTTCGCCGTGTAAATGCAATACAGCGGTACTTCCTGCACGTTCATGTAAATCATCAATATTTTGTGTGATAATACTAACTTCATACTGGCTTTCAAGCTCAACTAATGCAAGGTGTGCGGGATTAGGTTGAGTCGCTAAAATAGAATCCCGTCGTTCATTATAGAATTGCAGAACTAAAGCCGGATTATTTTTAAAAGCTTCCGGAGTAGCAACTTCTTCAATTCGATAATTTTCCCAAAGCCCATCACTGTCACGAAAAGTTTTTAATCCGCTTTCTGCGCTAATTCCGGCACCACTAAGCACAACTATTTTCTTCCTCATAGCTTAAAAATAGTGAGCGTCTTACAATAATTCTTCCCAAATTTTCATTTGTTCGGACAGTTCAGCTTTTGCTTTCTCATGATCGTTTTGCAATTTCTTCCATTCTTCACCTTTGAAATCTGTTACAGTAGCCATTTTCAGTTCAATAGAAGCAACCGATTTTTCCAATTGCGCAATTTTAGCTTCTGTTTGTTCTAATTGACGTTTCTTCTTTTGTTGTTCTTTCTCTGCATTACGTTTGTCATCATCAGCAGGCGCTTCTTCTTTAACTGCCTTTTGTGATTTTACATTCGACATCTCAAAGTCACGAATAGTCGCAATATTTTTTTGTTCTAGGAAATAATTAATATCGCCTAAGTATTCTTTTACACTACCGTCTTTAAATTCATAAACACGTTCGGTAAGTCCGGCTAAAAAATCACGGTCGTGAGAAATAACGATCAAAGTTCCATTGAAGTATTGCACCGCTTCTTTAAGGATAGAAATACTCAACATATCCAAGTGGTTGGTCGGTTCATCGAGAATCAACACGTTATGTTCTTCGAGCATCAATTTAGCCAAGGAGAGCCTGGATTTTTCTCCTCCGCTCAATACTTTTACTTTTTTGTAAACATTATCTCCACTGAACAGGAAAGCGCCTAATAAGGTACGGGCATTAATTCCGGCACCGGGTTTCATAGCAAATTCGATGGTTTCTAATACGGTATAATCCAGATTCAATTTTTCGGCTTGATGTTGAGCGTAATACCCGATTGAAACATTCAATCCGATATTTAATTCGCCTTCAAAGGATTCTTCGCCGACAATCATTTTACCCATGGTAGTTTTACCCATTCCATTTTTACCTACAAAGGCTACTTTTTGACCACGTTCAATCATCATATTGATCCCGTTCAATACATTTCGATTACCAAAGCTTTTGATAAGACCTTTTGCTTCAACAACAGCAAGGCCACTTCTTGGTGCATCCGGAAAGCGAAATTTCATGGCTGCTATTTCCTCTTCATCCACGTCTATTATTTCCATTTTATCCAATCGTTTTATTAATGATTGGGCAAATGCAGCTTTATTGGCTTTCGCTCTAAATTTATCAATAAGTGCTTGGGTTTGTTCGATTTCACGTTCTTGATTTTTCTTGGTTGCCATTTGCAAATCGCGTTGCACTTTACGTTCAATCACATATTGCGAATAGGCGCATTTAAAATCATAGATGGTACGATTCGCAATTTCAATGGTACGATTGGTAATATTATCTAAGAATATTTTATCGTGAGAAACCAATACCACAGCTCCATGATAATTTTTCAAAAAGCCTTCAAGCCATTGAATCGATTCAATATCCAAGTGATTGGTTGGTTCATCCAGTAAAATAACATCGGGCTGACGAAGTAATATTTTTGCTAATTCAATACGCATTCTCCAACCACCGCTTAACTCAACTGTCGGACGATTGAAGTCTTTTGGATTAAAACCAAGTCCTTCCAAAATTTTAACCATTTGAATCTCCATATCATCGGCACCCATGTGGGTTAATCGTTCAATGATATCGCTTTGTTCAACTAACAAGTCCATAAACTTTGGATCGTTAGGATCCATTGTTTCCACTATTTTCGATATTTCTTCGATACGATTTTGAAAATCCAATATTTCTTGAAAAGCTGTACGGGTTTCTTCCAATACTGTCTTATCTAAATTTACTTGCAAATCTTGAGGAAGATAAGCTACTGTAGTTGCTTTGGGGATATCGATACTGCCTTCACTGGCTTTTTCCCAACCGGCCATGATTTTCATTAAGGTTGATTTTCCCGCACCATTTTTACCAACCAAACCTACACGTTCTTTTGGATTTACAACAAAACTGATTTCATCGAACAAAACTGTTGCTCCGAAATATACAGACAAGGAGTTAACTGCGATCATGATTTACTAGTGGGAATTTGTTTAAATGCCCTGTTTTTAAAGTTACAGAATGACTGTTACGATAACCAGAAAGGTTCGTAAAAGCGGAGCGCGAAGGTAATAAAAAAACCGAAAGCAATTGGCGGTATCCTTGGTAATAGTAAGTTAAAGCATCCAATTAATTTGATCCGCTTAGCTTAACAACACGTAGGCTTTGATTATTGCTTGGTGTAGCCATTTGAATAAAATAAACACCACCCGGTAAATTGCTGCAATCTAACAGTTGATTACCACCTTTAAGGCTTCCGCTAAGTTGAACAGCTCCAAGTGCATTGATTACTTTGTAAGGAGTTCCATCAAGCACAGCAGGAACAGTTAATGCAATCGTATTTTCTACCATTGGCTGTAGTAGTTTAATGCTTGGAGTAGCTGTTGGATCAGCAATAGCATTTGCAGAAGTAATTGTAATAGTATAATCTTCTGTTTCGCCCCAATCCATAACATCAGTGGCTGAATTACTGGCATTGCAAGGCAATTCATCGGTAGAAACGCCATGGTGTATATCATCTTCAACAATTCTAACACGCATACGTGTTGGACCGCTCATGGCTGTTGTAGGAATGGTTACAGTAGCAGAATCAGCGATGGATGCTCCCATTGGCAAAAAATTAAATCCGGTGGTGCCTGCAACTTTTTCATTGGCTTCAAAACTGTTGTTGTGGTTATAATCTATCCAAACACCAAAGCCGTTTCCACCGGCAACTGTAAAATTTAAACGTAATTTATAAGCAACACCGGCCATAACTGTAGGTGCAGGTAAGTTGGAATAAAAAACATAATGTGGCGCAGCAAATTGAGCATTTGTTGTATTGTTTAATGTTTCAAATTGAACTTGATTGATGTGATCATCAACCGGAAAACCTTGTTGGTCGTCGAATGAAGCGTCGCAATAAGGTGCAGGAGATGTACTTTGGGCGTTAGCAAAGGACTGAATAAGGCAAGCCAATAATGCAGCAAGGATAATTTTTTTCATGGTTATAAATTTTAGGTATTCAAAATTAATAACCAAGCGGCTCATTACAAAACTTTGGAAATAAAATTCTTAGCAAGCTGGATGCTATTCATCTTTATCGGTAAGTTTATCCTTCTCTACTTTCTCCACCTTCATCTTATCTTTAAGTTTACGGCTGATCGACGTATATGGAGCAATAATAACCTCATCAGTTGTAGCAATACCTTCTTTTATTTCGAAGAACAATTCATTTTGAATACCGGTTTTAATGCGACGCATTTCAGCTTTCCCGTTTTTATAAACAAATACCACTTCGATTTGTGCATCAGCCTTTTTTTCAGTTTTTGCTTTGGCACTGTCTTCACGCAAAGTAATAGCCTGAATAGGAATGCTAACAGCATCGCGAACAGTATTGGTTTGAATTTCTACAGAAGCATTCATACCCGGACGGAAAGGCTGATGTTTATTAGCTTCTGTCATTAAATCGGCGTACGATTCAGGAATGATTTTAATGCGAACCACAAAGGTAGTTGCTTGATCGGTGGCACTGGCAGAGCTTGAAGATGAATTAGCAATTTTAGAAACCAAGCCTTTAAATTTACGATCCGGATACGCATCAACACTAATCAATGCTGTATCATTTAAGTGTATTTTGATAACATCATTTTCGTTCACGTTAACACGCACTTCCAGCGTTCGAAAATCGGCTACACGCAACATTTCCGTACCTGTCATTTGTGAAGTACCAACTACACGTTCTCCTTTTTCAATGTTCAATTTAGAAACCACACCAGCCATAGGCGCACTGATGATGGTTTTATTCAAATTTTCATTGGATTCTTTAACGTTTGCGGCAGCGCTACTGGCATTGAATTCGGCGTTTTTAATATTCTCCATGGCCGCCGTTTTTTGTGCCTCCGCATTTTTAAAAGTAGCTTCTGCAGCTAACATATCTTGTAGACTGATTACCTTGTCTTGATACAAATTTGTAGCTCTTTCAAAATCAGCTTTTGCTTTCGTATAATTTGCTTTGACTTGTTCTAAAGAAGCTTTGGCGCTTTCTATTGCCGCCAAAGAGCCGTTATACGCTGCATTTGCACGATCTACATAACTCATGTAAATATCGGGTTTAATCTTAGCCAGCAATTGTCCTTGTTGCACACTGTCGCCTTCTTCGACATACAGATCGATAACTTCACCACTAACGTCGGAGCTCACTTTTACTTCCACTTCCGGGTAAATACTACCACTGGCATTAACAGTTTCAATAATGGTGCGCTTTTCAGGCAATTCAACGGCAACCTTAGTAGTAACTTCACCACCAATCCATTTCATTTGTTTGGCCAAAATTAATAGACCTACAAACAGAACTACTCCTATTAAAAGATTGCGTAACAGTTTATTTTTAAACATAGTAGACAAAATTAAAAGTTAAATACTAAAAAGCTCCTTTATATGTTGAATAAAAGTAGCAATTGAAACTGTTTGTTGTTCACCACTTGCCATATTTTTTATCACCACTTGGTTGTTTTGAAGTTCATTTTCACCGATTAAAACTACGAAAGGAATTTGTTTTTTATTAGCATATTCCATTTGCTTTTTAATTTTTTCATTGGACGGATAGATTTCGGCAGCAATAGTTTCCTGACGAATGGCTTGAACCAATTGAAGGGCGGTAGTTTCAGCTTGATTACCGAAGTTGATAAACAATACTTTGGTTCCATTTTTTGTGGTATCCGGAAAACGATTTAACTCCAGCAGCACTTCATAGATTCGATCAAGGCCGAAGGATATACCCACTCCGCTCATATCAGGAACTCCGAAAATACCGGTTAAATCGTCGTACCGACCGCCACCTCCGATACTTCCCATAGCAACTTCAGCCGATTTTACTTCAATGATGATACCGGTGTAGTAATTCAATCCTCTCGCTAATGTTAAGTCGATTGCCAATTGGTTTGGTTTATCCCCTTGCTGCATCAATTGGTAACCCTTTAAAACGGTTTCAATTTCGTCAATGCCTCGCAATGCAATTTCAGTATGTTTAAACAATTCTTTTAAGGCTAGCAAAACCGTTTCATTTGTTCCTTTAATTGCCAAAAATTGTTCAATACAAGCTATAGCATCATTACTAAAGGCTGCCTTAAGCATCAACTCGTGCAGTTTTTCCGGGCCAATTTTATCCAATTTATCCAACAAGATGGTCATTTCCATCATTCGGTCGGCAATACCAGCTAATTCAGCTAAACCGGCAAGAATTTTTCGATTATTTAATTTGATTTCAACTTGCAGATTAAGCTGCTCAAATACACGCGAATAAATACTCAAAAGCTCCATTTCAGAAATCAATGATTTGCTGCCAATCACATCGGCATCACATTGATAAAACTCACGAAAACGGCCACGCTGCGGATTATCGGCACGCCATACCGGTTGAATTTGAAATCGCTTAAACGGAAAGGTTAATTGGCTTCGATTCATGGCAACATAACGTGCAAACGGAATCGTTAAATCGTATCGTAAAGCCTTTTCTGAAACTGCGTTTATCAATTCTTGATTCGTTGTAGCTTGAGCTCCTTTGGAGTATATATCGCCGTTATTTAATATTTTAAACATTAACTTATCCCCTTCATCGCCATATTTGCCGGTTAATGTTTCGATATTCTCCATAGCAGGAGTTTCTAATGGCTCAAAGCCATACGTTTCAAACGTAGAACGAATTGTTTGAATGATATAATTTCGTTTGCGAACGATATCCGGACCAAAGTCGCGGGTGCCTCTAGGAATACTTGCCACTGTCATGGGCACAAATATAAGCGCTAAATACTCTTAAAATCTAAAAATCAGAAAAATAGCTGTAGGTGCATTAATTCCGATGTCTCCAATTCCTGTAGTATTGGATTGGGTATTGGTTGTACCGCTCCGCACACTGGTATTGGTAACACCAATGCGGAAATTAAAATTCATTTCTGTTCCGATCAAAAAGTGCTCAGTAACACAATAATTAAGACCTGCCTGTCCGGTTGGTCCAATAAACAGTTGCGTTGAAATAACTTCAATAGCAGCATTTTGGATAGATTGGTTCAAGACCGTAGAAGTTTTATTGTATAAAACACCCAATGAGGCCCCAATTCCTAAAAAAGGTGAAAATTTTTGATGCTGTAAAAAATGCCGTTCGAATCCGGCTCGGGCTGCCAACTTTTTATTATCAATGGTTACACTTTGTACACCATCGTTATTGGTAGTTGCACTTAAATCAAAACCAACTCCAATTCCGAATCCATTACCACTTTTGCGATTAGCCATTGCATATGTTGCAGTAAATGGATTGGTGTTTATAAAAGCATTCGAATTTAACGACAAAAACTGCTTTAACAATAAATTGCCTTGTACCCCAATATAGTGATATTGTTGCTTATCAACTACTCCATCATTATCGACATTTTTATCGTTTTGCTGCGCTCTCACGCTTTTGAAAGAGAATAATGAAACACAAATTA
>JAHEYX010000157.1 GCA_023251415.1 Chitinophagales bacterium | reverse complement strand
ACAACTAACAAAAAGCCCTTAACCCATAATGGAAAAGTTTTGTTCTTGATTTCAATGGCACATTCATCGCAGATTGGAAAAGTTGATAACTTATTTAATTCCAGACTTCCAAAATCTTTACTACAATTATAACAGATAGTAGGGTCCATTTCCCGAACAACCATCCTTTCCTTTAATTGTTTCTCATTTTTAAAATTCGCATCAAGGCATTCACTGCAGTAAACATTTCCATCAACAACTAATGTTTCAGAAATTGGGACCTGCCCCTTGTTGCAGATAGCACAGTTGGTTGTTTTCATTTATTAATGCACCTTAGTTTTTGATTAGAGAAGCTATTCGAATTGGTGTAAAGTCTTTTTGCTATTCAAACAAACAGTTGGACTTCCTACTACAAACATATTTTATTTTTTCTAATTATCAAATAATTAAGTGTAATGAAATTCCCGACTTAAAACACCAAGCTTCGATAGCGGATAAGTATTCTTTCACAAAGTTTACTTTGATTTCAATATATAGTTCCTTGCGGTGGCTTCGAGAGCCTCCGTCCGCCAAAAACTATCTTTTCGTTTTTACTTTACTTTATTCTCGACTCCGACGGCGGATTTCGCACATTCGTGCTCAACATTTCTGTATTTGCATTTCCAATTATTCATTCTTCATTATTAATTATTAATTATTTAAAACAAACACAAACTCCACAATCTCCTTATCTCTCGCTTTTGCGAAGCCTTTATCTTCGCCTATTTTAACGAAGCCATTGCGCTCCAGTACTTTTTGTGAACCGTAATTATCGTAAGCTATACGTCCATAAAGCGGTCTGGTAGTTTCCAGTTTCAAAAATTCTTTTAACGCAAAGGTGGCAATGCCCTTATCCCAATAGTTTTTGTCGAGCCAATAAGTAATTTCAGCATCACCAAACAACACATACTTACTTACACTACCTACAATAACATCATCCACTTTAATAGTGCGTATAGATATGCTAGGATCTTTTAACAATTGCTCCCAACGAGCTAAGTAGGCTGCTTTATCATTACCGTCTTTAGAAGTAAAGGCAGCCATTCGACAAGCCGCTTCATCCAATTGAAATTGAAAGAACAAGGCAATGTCGGCAAAAGTAGTTTCGTGTAAGGTGATGTTAAGAGTATCCATTTAACAAAATTAGGTAATTATAGGTTATCACATACTTTAATTAAAGCAATGTATAAGACAGTAATAATTTTTAGCTACTAATTCGTAAGTGCAAACAATTGTTAAGCGACAAATAAAAGCCCTTTATTGTATTAAAATAAATTAACATAAAAAGCTAATCCCAAATAAACACTCATTTAATTCTAAAAGGTAAATCGTCATAAGGCGAATGATAAGTTACGGACAGTAAATTCGTGCTCCCTATACATTTGTAATAACTAACAGTTCGGATAATATTCGAAAATTCATGTAGCTGAAGGCAACAGTTGATCTCAACACCTCTCCATCTTAATTTACATTACCCGGCTTCAATTCGTTTTGTATATGTAAAGCGAGCTAAAAATAATATTGAATTGCGTATTTCACAAAACCTTAAGCGCAGCGCTTAATAATAAAATAACGAAAGCACGCTTGCTATTACTATTAATTTCATCAAACACCTTATTTACTGTGCTCCACCTACTTTAATGCATTGTCAATTTTAGCATGCAAAAGCTTAAAAAAAGCATTCCGATCTTTGGTGTTAGTTACACTTAATAAAGTACCTCGCTTCATTAATGCATGATAGGTAGCTAAGGTTTCTTTACATATTCCTGCTTCATTTTGCATGACAATATGCAGTCCGTTATTAAAGGTGTAACTCCGGTATAAGTCATCGGCATGAAATAAAGCATTGTGCTGCATGTGCCTCATGGCCTTTTTATACAATTGAAACGTAGCTTTAAAAGGCGACTCCGGATATATGTTGTCGGTATTCTTACACATACAACGCATACCAGTTTTGGCCATTTGATGGATATGCTCAACACATTCATGCAAGGCTGCTTTAATTTGCTTGTAATGTGCAGGTTTAACAAACACACCCTCTTCTTTCATTTCATTCAATGTTTCCAATACTGAATCCAAAGTTGAATCGCTCCAGACTTCTACTGCTTGAGCTTGCAAGTATTTATCGGCAATTTGTTTACCGATTAGTACTTCCGGTGTATTCTTTTCTGTAACTAAATCAAACGGTTTATCAATGTAGTGTTTCGACATTAGATAATTGCGCTTCAAATCATAAAAATGAACCGCAGCTAATTCCGGATAGGCCAGCATGTAAAATATAGGTAATTCAGTGGCGGCATAGTACGAACAAGCATCATGGTGTTTCAATAAGAAATCCATGGCATGCAATATATCCTCTTCTTGCCGGAATAAGGTGTATTTGGTATGACTAACTTTTGAATACTCGTAGCGGTACTTTAAAGTCAGAAAATGCATTTCATGTCCACCAATAATTTTAAAAAACTTGGTATAGATGGCAAAAAACTCGTGTACGGTTAATGGGGAGCTGTTATTGATTTTTCGATTATAAGTTCGTCGATCAAATCCGGCAGCAAGCATCACTTCATTGGCCATACTTCGCTCGGGTGGCAGCTTAGAGCGTATTAAATTAAAAAAATCAACCTGATTAAAACGATCAAATTCCATAGTTAGGGGGCTTAGATGAGACAAATTTGTCCTAAAAATAATTTCTTTTGAGACAATAATGTCTTCACATTCGGTTAAAACGCATACAATTTTGCTTTTGCAATTATAACAAGGCTAGCACAAAAAAACAAGTAGCACAGTTAAAAGCAAAAAGCATGAAAAAGGCATCCAACATCCGAAACAATAATTCGAAGCCGGTACAAGAGCTCCATAGCAATGTACAAGGCAACGCGTTAATGGCCTTTTTAACTGCCTTAACTAAGTTTTCAAAATCGCAAGCAGCAAATCAACCCAAAAAGCAAGGGTTTAAAAAGGAGCAGACCAATTTCGAAAAAGAGCAAACCGATTTCAAAAAGGAGCAGAGCGATTTTGAAAAGGGACAGATCAATTTCGAAAAGGAGCAGACCAATTTCGAAAAGGAGCAGACCAATTTCGAAAAAGAGCAGAGTGATTTTGAAAAGGAGCAGACCAATTTCGAAAAAGAGCAGAGTGATTTTGAAAAGGAGCAGACCAATTTCGAAAAGGAACAGAACGATTTCGAAAAGGAGCAGACCAATTTCGAAAAAGAGCAGAGTGATTTTGAAAAAGAGCAGACCAATATTGAAAAGGAACAGAACGATTTTGAAAAAGAGCAGAACGATTTCGAAAAGGAGCAGGCACATTTAAAAAAGAAACAACAACTATTTAGTGCTTCTAAAAAGAAGAAAATGCAAAGTAGCATAAGCTATTACTTTTCCGATCTAGTTGAATTTAGTTCTAATACCAATTTGCAATTTTTCAATTGCCATAATGCACTGTACACTATTACTATAGTAACAGTTACAAGTGCTAAACAATTACTACTTATCAAATGCAGCGCATCACGCCCGCCACCTTAGCGCCACAGCACTTTAAGTAAAAGTATTTCTATCAAAATTAAATTTTAAACAATAAAATAAATTAGTCCTATGACACAAAATCAAATAGCCGAATTAACCATGTTGCAATCCGTAAAAAATTTTCTGGATGAAAACACTGGTATTCATTCTTCTGATGCAGCGTTTCAAACCCTCGTCGCCGATTACAATTCAAAATTAACAGCACTATTAACAATTGGCGCCGATTTAATGAGCGATAATTCAACTTTTAGTAATACTAAAGAAGAAATTCGCAACACTTTAATTACAAAACTGGTTGAGCTAAACGGCTTTGCCAAAGTAGGTTTAAAGAAAGCCGGAGTGAAAATTGAAGCCAATCAAATGCAAGTCAAAAGATACTTCTTTAACACACTTGCAGATGCAGAATTACTTTTAGCTGGCAATAATTCACTTACAGTTATGCAAGAGCAAACTGCAGTTTTGTCGCCATTGTATGTTACCGCAACAGACCTTACAGATTTAAGCACTTTGTTGAGTGATTTTTTAGCAGCAAAAAATGATGCTGAAAATGTTCACCACACCACACCAAACGATCGTAAAGCTTTTACTGCTCAACTAAATGAGTTAATTGATTTGGTGAAAGACATGCGTTTGTTAAGCAAAAAGTTCAAAGCAGTTCATGCTCAGTTTGTTGAAGATTTCAAATCGAACAGCACTGTTCACGAATTAGGAATTCATCATACCAATTTGAATGTAACCGTTACGGATAAAGTTGATGGAAAAGCAGTTGCTGAAGCTATTACTTCAATCAGTGGCAGTAACAAAAGTGCCAATACCGATGCTTCAGGTAATGCAATAATTACATCTATCAAAAATGGTAAATGCACTTTAACAGTAACAGCAACGGGTTATGTTCAAGTTGTTAAAGAAGTGAAAATTGAACGTGGCCGCGATAACAAATTCATTGTTCAATTAGAAAAAGCAGCGTAAGAAAAGTGGAGCCGGAGAGGGCGACATCCGCCTCAACGTCGAGAAAAATGTTTTATCAAAAAGCATCGATTGTTAGGGCGGATCATGAATGAAAATGAATAATTGGGTGTTTGTGTTTCATACCAACAAGTGTTAAAATTCACAAACAAGGTAGACGCAAATTAAATGTCATTAGTAAACACAAACACCATTATTCATTCTTAATCCGCCAAAATAAATACCACTGGTTTTAATCGATTGTGTTCATTCCTTCGACGGCGGATTTCGGACTATCGGCCTCCACTAACAACCAATTACTCAAAACTAATTACTCAATACTGATAACTAACTACTGATTCAAAATGAAACCGGCACCAAAAAAAATAAAATTTCGCAAAAGCAATTCTTGTCTATTTAAAGAACTGCAACAGCACGTTAAAGCAGTACTAGCAAACAATTCCTTAGCAAAAAAGTGAATCAATGTACCGTAGTGGTGAGTGATTCCTGCCAAGTAGCAAAAGGCGGCAAGTACTCAGCGCTTTATTCCATCACAAATTTTATTTGAAATTCATTACAGCATTTTACTACATCAACAAAGTCGAAACAAAAGAATATAAAGTATGAATAAGCAAACAACTAAAAACCGATCATCTGCCAAAAACTCAACATCGTCAATAATCGATTGTGCTCATTCTTCGATGGCGGATTTCATTTTACCAGCCTTAACTCAAAACTAATTACTCCATACTAATTACTCCATACTAATTACTCTATACTAATTACTCAAAACTAATAACTGATTACTGATAACTGATAACTGATTCAACATGAAACAAACACCTAAAAAAATAAAATTTCGCAAAAGCAATTCAAATTTTTATAAAGAATTGCAACAACAAGTCAATACACTAGTAACTGCAAAAACATTCACGAAAGCCAATCGTTTGATGATTTTTAAGTTTGCTACATATAGTTTATTGTGTGTAAGCTTGTACAGCAGCATTTATGTAAAAGCTGTTCCGCACAATCAACTTATAATAGTTCTTACTTATATCGCTTACGGATTTACAGCTTTACTATTAGCATTCAACAGTGCTCACGATGCCGTACATCATACCTTCAGCAAGACGAAATGGGTTAATGATTTGGTATTCTATTTAACCTTCAACTTGCAAGGCACCAATGGACGATTGTGGCGCAAACGTCATATTTCTTCGCATCATATCTTTCCAAACGTAGATGATTGCGATGCCGACTTTGACAACAATCCGTTCATTCGCTTATCGGTCACTCATCCATTAAAGAAGCACCATCGATTTCAACACCTGTATGCATTGCCTATTTACTGCCTCTATACCTTGCATTGGATCATTATAAAAGACTTTATCTATTTACGCAAAAAGAAAGTAGCCAATATTTCGGTAAGCGGTTATAGTTTCTGGTTTTGGCTGGAAGTGATTGCTTTAAAAATAGCGTACTTCTCGTGGATGATATTTTTGCCTGCATACTTTTCAACGTATCAATTCTCCGAAATACTAATTGCCTTTTTATTGATGCATGTAGTGATATCCGTGTTCTTTATTTTAACCTTAATTATATCGCATCTTACCATGGAAACCGCATTTCCGGTTTGTGATGAACATGGATTTTTACCAACCGATTATTACGAACATCAATTAGCGGTCTCCTTAGATTATCATCCCAACAGTAAATTAGCAAGCTGGATATTTGGCGGATTTAATGCACATGCTGCACATCATTTATTTCCGAGTTTACCACACACTGTATATGCCTTAATTACCCCGAGCATCAAAGCAACAGCAGCCAAGTATGATTTAAAATACAATGAAAAAAGCATACCTGCTGCTGTATTATCCCATTTCAATTATTTGAAAAAACTCGGAACCCGGGCGCATTCTTAAAATTTTTGTTTTTCATAATTTCTAGTTTCCCGCCGAGGTTCATTTTAACACCAACCTCATAAAGAATAGTATTGCTTTTCATACGTTTATAGTTTTTGGTTTTTGTTTTTCATACAACAAGCTTCATTTCGAAAGAAGTGGGGCTTTGTTGTTTTAATTCGAAAAACGTAATCAGACGCAATAGCATTAAGAAACTGTAAATAGGTTCTCCTCCTTTTCAGAAGAAAGTTTTTGCCAATTGCCTTCAATCATTATTCATTTTTAATAATTAATTGCGTTGCGTTTCCGATCGACAATAAGTAATTTCCATTTTTCAAGTGGCTTAAATCCAGCTCTTGTTTTTCTGATATAACTTTACAAGTAGCAACGACTTGACCTTGCATGGTGTAAACCACAGCAGTTTGATGCAATAATTCAGCAGGCACTAACAACATAAATTTACCTGCACTTGGATTCGGGAATACATAAGCTTTCGTTGCTTCTGTAGCTTCAATACCCGAACCAGTGCTAATACTTTTACAATACATGGCTTGAGCAGCCGGATACATCGTAAATAAAGAATCGGTAAAATTCAAATAACTAAATACTGCACCTACTTGACCCGGTACATAAAAATTAACTTGATAGGTATAAAAATATTGGTTTGAACCGGTAAAGAAAACTTCCGATTTAAACTTTGTCGTTACACGAATAGCATTAGTAAAAGTATGGTTCGGCATTTTTAATACGCCATAACCATCCACATTAACACGATCGGTATCACGTAAAACACTAACAACACCATTGTTATGATCATTACTTACATAGCCTTGCGTATAATTTACACCATAGGTAGCAGGCAAATGCAACAAAGCTTCCGGATTTTGATAATACAAAGTATCGGGCATAGCACCTTCGGTATAAGCACCAACTTGTTGATAAACAGTAGCGGTAGTATT
>JAHEYX010000156.1:1363-7408 GCA_023251415.1 Chitinophagales bacterium | reverse complement strand
CAATATCTTTCAAAATTTGAATATTACTGATATGACCGGTTTCGTCAACTACAAAGGTCAAAACCACACGTCCATCTACTTCTGCATCACGTGCTTGTTGCGGATAGTGTAAGTTGTTTTTTAAGAACTCCATCATTGCACCTTCACCACCTGGATAAGATGGCATTTGCTCAACGAATTTAAAAATCTCATGTTTTTCTTCTACCACTTTATCGCCATTACCCGGATCGATAGAAATCTGTTGTTGTCCGGCATCCGGATCACCCTTTTGATTTTTATCACTCACGTCAACAGTTTTCAATTCTTCCTGTTTTGGTGGATCTTCCGGTGGTACATCCTCATCTTTTTTTACAACAGGTGGAACAAACCGCACTGTAGTTTTAATTGGAGGTGGTGGTGGTGGTGGTGGTGGTGGTGGAGTTTTAGGATCAACCGGTGGTGGCGGTTTGATGTTTGCCATATCAACCAAAACCGGTTTGTTAATTTCAAGTGTTTCTTTATGAAATTTACTCCAAGCAACCGGCCCACCTAAAGCCACAATAAAAATTGAAAGTGCAATAATAAAACCATTACGCACATTTTTGCCATAAATCTGGCGAAGAAAATAAGCGCCATAAGCTTTGTTTCGTCCGATAAAGACGATATCATCAAGCCCGGCCGAAAGTATTTTATTAATTTCCATTCTTGTTATTTTTAGAATTCAAGTTTAACAGTACTAATGAGATGCAAAATGAATTCAATTCCATAAATTTTATTCGGTAACTACGCCTTTTATCATTTCCTTTTCAGGAGCTGATAAGTCAACGATAGCATAAATTTGAATATCGCAAATTTTCATTTCGTCAAGTATATCTACCACATTTTTGTAGCGACATTTTTCATCCGGTTTAATCAATACTATGGCTGAACGTTCTTTCACATCCAGTTTGGTATTATTATAAACGGATTCTTTTTGATCTAATAAAACTTTACGAATTCCTTTATCACCGCTTGTAAAATAAGCTGTTTCAACCTTGGTATGTTCAGGATCTTGACCGGTACCGTGATAATAATAAATACGATCTTTTTCGCCAAGAATCAATGTTATAGCTCTTGATTCTTTAACGGCTTGTTCGTCTTTTTTATCTTTATTTTTATCAGGCATGGCCAACTCCATTACGTTAGGTTTGGAAAACGTGGTAGTTACCATGAAGAAGGTAACTAGCAAAAATCCCAAATCCACCATTGGCGTTAAATCTATTCGTGTAGAGACTTTCTTTCCCCCACCTGTGTTTATTTCTGCCATTTGTTAATTTTTTAAATTGGTAGGTTTTGCTTCCAGATTAGTTACAAAACTGAACTGATTGATATTCTGCTTCTGTAATATTGCTATTACATTCTGTACAACCGGATAAGGTGTATTTACGTCACCTTTAATGGCAACTTTAACTTCATTTTGATTAGACTGTTTTAATTGACGGATAAAAATCAACCAATCGAACAATTCGCATTTATCAAAATTAACGGTATCACGTGGAATTCCGGGCATTTGCATAGCTAATGCATCACGTTCCGAAACACCTGCACTTAAGAGTTGTTTCATATTAGCCATTGGAGCACCAAAGGTTCCTAAGTTGGAAAAAACTTGCATTTCTTCCGGTGTGAAACTAACATTATACTTTTCTCCCATCATACGCAATGCTTCTTTACGGATTTGTTGTTGATCAACATCTAAAAACACGCGATTGTCACGCATGGTTAAAACGATCATGTTTTTGTCCGGCTTAGGCATTGAAACCGTAGAGGAAGGAGTATCCACTTGAAGTGGTTCTGGTGGCTTGAATTTAGTAGTTAACATGAAGAAAGTGAGCAACAAGAATGCTACGTCACACATCGCTGTCATGTCAATCGTTGTGCTTTTTCTTGGTATTTTTACTTTAGGCATTGTAAGATTATTACGGGTTTGAAATAAATCGAATCTGCTGTATACTTAATTTATGGATGCACAGTACATGTAGATTCCATAAATTATTTACATACAATTTCAAAACACAATTAGTGTTTAGAAGCGTAAGATTGCGTAATTGTAAAACCGGCTTCGTCAATACCATAGCTCAAATCATCGATAGAGCTTGTAAAGTAATTATACATAATAATCGCGATAGCTGAAGTGCTGATACCCAAGGCGGTATTAATCAAGGCTTCAGAGATACCGGTTGATAAGGCAGTAGCATCAGGTGCACCGGCATTGGCCATAGCGGCGAAGGCACGAATCATACCCAATACGGTACCTAATAACCCCATCAATGTGGCGATAGAAGCAATGGTAGCGATTACAGTTAAGTTCTTTTCCAAAATAGGTAATTCTAATGAAGTAGCTTCTTCCACTTCCTTTTGAATAGCTAATACTTTTTGATCTGTAGTTAAATGTGTTTCTTTTTCCATCATTTCGTATTTATCTACTGCAGCACGAACCACATTAGCAACTGAACCACGTTGTTTGTCGCAAGCTTGTTTAGCAGCAGACAAATTACCGGTTTCTAAATTGTATTTAATGTTTTTGATAAAGGTAGCAACGTTACCACTTCCTTTAGCTTTCATAATCGTTAAGAAACGTTCGATGGTGAAAGTAACTACTATCATCAATAAGGCCATCAAACCCGGTACGATGAAACCACCTTTATAAACGATTCCCAAGAAATTACCCGGTAATGGTTTATTTTCAGGATTACCGCCTTCAAAATTGGCTCCACTTCCCAAAAAGAATTTATAAACTAAGATTGCAACTACTATTGCTGCTGCGATAACGATCAATGCAAACGGGGAATTTAGATTTCCTGATTTAGAGGAACTAGATGTAGGTGCTACAGTTGTTGATTTTTGTTCTGCCATGTTGAGTGTTTTTTGATTAGGATTTCTGTTATGTTTTGAAGTTTTATGAAAATTAGAAGCTACAAAAATAGTTTTATAATTGAAAAACGCAAGTTTGCTAAATTTATTTTTTTATTAAACTTGTTTGAATTGAGCTTCTTATCTAATGACGAAGCAGGTAATAAAAGGGTTGCATAGGGATAAAAAAAAGCCACCAGCTTGCACTGATGGCTTCTTATAAACACCATACATAGAACTATAAACCTTTCACAAAGCGCGTATGCGTTTGTTGACCATTTTTAGTAATTTCTAAAAAGTAAATACCTACAGGCAACTGCGCAATGTCTAATTGTTTACCTTTTACACTGAAATCACTCATTATTCTACCTTGCATATCACGAACCACTGCTGTTTTAATTTCGTTTGCAGTAGCTTCAACAGTTAAAGTAGATGAAGCCGGTATTGGATAAACATTCACCACTTCTTTTGTAATCGTTTGAATTCCATTTGCATTTGGATCTAAGAAAGTAATGGAATGCATAGGATTATTGGTACCATTCATACGAGCAACATTATAAGTAACGCAGAAACTATCGCTGCAATTTGCACTTGAAATTGATAAACATATTGTATATGTACCTGCTGATGCATAGGTATGAGAAGGATAAGGTACTGTTGAGTAAGAACCATCTCCCCAATTCCAATAATAGCTTAAGCCTGTTCCTGTAGATGTATTAACACCATAGTAAACACCGGTTTGTGTGGTATCGGAGTAAATACTGAATGAAGAAACACAAGAGCTGCTAGAGCCGGTTACATTTGTAATAATAACTGTATCACACCATTGATTATTGCTTGAATTGCAACCACTAGCAGTATCAATTGCACTGATACAAACATAATAAGTACCATTTGAGCTGAACGTATAACCTGCTGTTGTGCCGGTGCTTGTCATTGCTGCACCGTTGCCCATTGTCCAAAAGAAACTTTGTCCGTTACCGCTAACAAAAAACACTACCGCACCGTTTGTGCCGGTTTGGTAAGAATAAGTAGCACCACATTGTGCCGAAGTAAGTTGAGTAGCTCCCAAGGTAAGCGCCACAACAGAAAGCAATGTAAAGAAGATTTTTTTCATGTTTTTGATTTTAATTGTTATTAATTTGATGCAACAAAAATAGTGGACGAACTTCAGTTGACAAGTGTCATTTTGTAAATTTCTTACAGGTTCAAAATAATTAAGTCCATTCTTTCCAAAAAACCATTTGAAGATATAATTCGAAGAATACGAACTATTTCAGCAAAAATCGAAATCCTCTTTCTATTTTTACCCCATCAAGAAGAACAACCAATGAAAGCTATTATACCGGTTGCCGGTGCAGGAACACGATTACGACCTCATACTTACACGCAACCCAAAGCATTAATTCCAGTTGGAGGTAAAACCATACTTGCCTTTATACTCGATGCCCTTATTGAAGCCGGTGTTACAGAATTTGTAATTGTAATAGGTTATTTAGGAGAAAAGATTAAATCTTATGTAGAGAAAAAGTACCCTAATCAACAATTTACCTTTGTGGAACAAACTCAGCGTGAAGGCTTAGGTGAAGCAATATGGCTAACGAAACCTTGTGTTAAAAAAGAGGAAGAAATAATCATTGTTTTAGGAGACACCGTATTAGATCTCAATTGGAAAGAAATTATTCAGTTACCCGGTAATTTGTTAGCTGTTAAAAAAGTGGATGACCCTCGTGGCTTTGGTTTGGCAGAAGTAGATGATCAATTAAACATCATTCGTGTTGTAGAAAAACCTTCTATCCCAAAGTCAAATATGGCTTTAGTCGGGCTTTACAAAATAGCTTCTTCTTCTATTTTATTTGATTGCTTGGAAGCGAATATCAAAAACAATATTCGTACAAAAGAAGAATTTCATTTGACCGACGGTTTACAATGCATGATTGAAAAACAAATTCATTTCAAAGCATATAAAGTAAATAATTGGTTTGACTGTGGTAAGAAAGATGTGCTGCTAGAAACCAGCTCTTTACTATTAAAGAAAGCAGGAAGTCAATTGCATGATCAACAATTTGAAAATACCATTATCAATCCTCCTGTTTATATTGGTCCGAATTGTACGATTAAAAATGCTTTAATTGGGCCTAACGTTGCCATAGGCGAAGGTACTTCAATCAAAAATTCTATACTTCGCGATTCTATCATTGGTGATTTTACTCGCTTGGAAGAAGTAGTATTGCATCAATCAGTAGTAGGCAGTGATGCTTTCATTAAAGGTACCAGTCAAAGTTTGAATATCGGCGATAATACCGAAATCGATTTAAGCTAAATTTCAAATCCGTTTTACACATGCGTCAACTTATTGAAGCGGCTTGGGAAGACCGCAATTTATTACAAGAAAAATCCACACAAGGTGCTATTCAAGAGCTTATTGAACAATTGGATAAAGGATTGATACGCGTTGCGGAACCGCTTGCAGATGGAAATTGGCAAGTGAATGAATGGGTAAAAAAAGGCGTTTTATTGTATTTCCCTATTCAAAAAATGGAAACTTGGCAAAGTGGACCAATGGAATATTACGATAAAATGCAATTAAAAACAGCTTATGCTGAACAGGGCGTTCGCGTTGTGCCACCGGCCGTAGCCCGTTACGGTGCCTATCTTGCCAAATCTGTGATCATGATGCCAAGTTATGTAAATATCGGAGCTTATGTTGATGAAGGTACGATGGTTGATACTTGGGCAACTGTTGGTAGTTGCGCGCAAATTGGGAAACACGTGCATTTAAGCGGAGGCGTGGGTATTGGCGGTGTATTAGAGCCTATACAAGCAGCTCCTGTAATTATTGAAGACAATGCCTTTGTTGGCTCTCGTTGTATTGTGGTAGAAGGCGTACGAGTAGGAAAAGAAGCCATATTAGGTGCTAATGTTGTTTTAACAGCTTCTACAAAAATCATTGATGTAACACAAAGTACGCCTGTAGAATATAAAGGCTTTGTGCCACCAAGAAGTGTAGTGATACCGGGCAGTTATACCCGTAACTACCCTGCAGGTAATTATCAAGTTTCATGTGCGTTAATTATTGGTCAACGTAAGGAGTCGAGCGATAAAAAAACTGCGCTTAATGAGGCTTTGCGTGAATTTGCAATAGGAATCTAAGTAGTAGCCTTTTTGCGTTGAATA
>JAHEYX010000156.1:0-1353 GCA_023251415.1 Chitinophagales bacterium | reverse complement strand
TTTATAATTGAAAATACGGTTTGCATCAATTCACGTTGCACTGTGATTTTAAAATCATCTTGTTGATAAGGCTGTTGTTGTTCGGCAATCAACTCAGCGGAATAACCCATTTTTTTCATCATCATAGCAGAATTTTGTATCGTTAATTCTCGCAACGAAACATTTAAAGTAGGTGCTATTCGATTGAATAAAGTGTATTCGAAAATTGCATAGAACAGTAAGGACAACAACATTACCTTAAACATTATTGAAACCGCTTCTTTAAAAGACAAATACCCTCCTTGATTGCTTTTTTTTAATAATGCAGCAATAATCATAAATGCTATGGGCGCGCCATACGGAATCAATGAATACGGCAATGTTACCGGACGTGCATCCTTTACTATGAGGTAAAACAAATACGTAATTATCACATAAAAGAAGCCTCCAATTGCTCCCCACTTTACTGCTTGATCACCTCTACTTTCGTTCGCCATTTTATTATTGAATTACTAATTTTTTAGTGGAGGTAAACACACTGCTTTCCACCTTTACCATATAGATTCCGCTGTTTAAATCCGAAACATTTAAATTAATGGCATTGCCACCTTCATGCACCTGAATAAGTTGTTCACTAATTAATTGTCCGTTTAATGTTACGATTTGCACCTTCATCTCTTCTGCTTTAGTAGTTGTTAAAACTAACTTAGAAGTGCTTCCATGCATCAACAAATTAGGAAATATAGAACAGTCAACTTTTGACGTTGTACTTGAAATACCTGAACTAACGTCATCTGTTACAAAATAATTAAATGCGGTATAAGTAGCTGCATTGCCACAAGTATTGCCTTCATTAAAGCATTTTACTTTCCATTGATAGGCAGTTAAGGGTTCTAAACCGGAGAAGGTATAGAATGAATCGGCTGTAATGATATCAGCTACAAAAGCACCTAAACCATATTTACGAATTTGCAAGTAAGTTAATTCAGCACCTGCAGGTTTAGACCAGGTAAAAGTTGTTGCATTAGGATTCATTCCGGAAATAAAGCCGGTTGGAAAACAATTGGTTGGAGCAGTTGTTACCGGTGTAAAATTAGAAGGAGGCGTATGATTAATCATCGTTGGACGATTAGCGGCATCAGCTTGCATGGTTGTAATTTGTTGAGGGCTGAACCTGCTTTGACAAGCATCTGAAGAATAGCGCATGTATAAAGTTGGATCCGGGTTATAAGGTGTTCCGGTTTGATCCAACTTGGTTCCGGTATAAGGGCAATTCCAACGGGTAGAAATATAATCGGCAGGTGTATCACAAAACTTATCTCCCGCAGTTGAACAATTTGATCCATTAACCTTCTCTTGTTTGTTTAAAGGAGG
>JAHEYX010000155.1 GCA_023251415.1 Chitinophagales bacterium | reverse complement strand
ACAAACGCTGGATCAGCTTCTTTTGTCTGCTTACTTTTTTATGCTGGTATTGTTTTGCATTACCGAAGGTATTGTTTGAACCAACCTATGCTACCGTTTTGCTAGATAGAAATGGCGAGCTATTAGGAGCACGAATTGCGGCAGATGGGCAATGGCGTTTTCCGGAACTGGATACCGTACCTGTTAAAATAGAGTCCTGCTTATTGGAATTTGAAGATCGTACCTTTTACCAGCATTTGGGTATAAGTGCGCGTGGTGTTTCAAGAGCATTAGTGCAGAATGTAAAACGCGGCAAGGTAGTCAGTGGAGCCAGTACCATCACCATGCAAACCATGCGTTTATTTCGTAAAAACCCTTCGCGTACGTTTTTTGAAAAGCTGTACGAAATGGTTTTGGCGACACGTTTAGAGCTTAGTTATTCTAAAAAGGAAATTCTTAATTTATACTGTTCACATGCTCCCTTTGGTAATAATGTTGTTGGTTTGAATGCAGCATCGTGGCGCTATTTCGGAAAAGATTGTGCGCACTTGAGTTGGGCCGAAAGCGCCACCTTAGCTGTATTGCCAAATGCGCCCGGTTTAATTTATCCGGGTAAAAATCACCAACGTTTATTATTGAAGCGCAATCGTTTATTGACACGCCTGCTCGAAAAGAAGTGCATCGATTCAACTACCTACCGTTTAGCATTAGCTGAGCCCTTACCCGGCAAACCCTTAGCACTGCCTCAACTGGCTCCACATTTACTTCAGTATTTTGTAAATAACGGACGAGCCGGAGTAATCATTCACAGTACTATCGACAAACAAACGCAATTGCAAGCAGCGCAACAACTGCAAAACCAAATGACTGTTTTAAATGGCAATAAAATATTCAATGGGGCTCTACTAATAACCGAAGTGAAGTCCGGTAATGTGATGGCTTATATCGGCAATTCGGTTGAAGAGGTAAAAGAACATGCCAATGAAGTTGATTGTATACAAGCGCCACGCAGTACCGGCAGCGTATTAAAACCCATTTTATATGAGCGCTGTTTAGAGTCCGGCTTAATAACCCCGCAATCGTTAATAGCTGATATTCCAGTTCAATACGGCAACTTCTCACCAAAGAATTATTACAAAACTTACGATGGTGCAGTAACTGCCAATGAAGCGTTAAGTCGCAGCTTAAATATTCCGATGATTAAATTGTTGAACGATTACGGTTTATCACGCTTTCATTATGATCTGCGAAAAATGGGATTGAAAAATATTAATCGTTCGGCTACTAATTACGGCTTATCCTTGATTTTAGGCGGAGCAGAAATTAGTGTATGGGAATTGAATTTGCTCTATGCCGATATGGCTCGTCGCTTAAGTTATCAGAATTCGAAAACCATGCAGTTAGAAGCAAAGCATCCATTGCCATCCGCAACTTATTATTTAGATAAAGCCTGCGTCTCGACTATGTTTGATGCCATGACGGAGTTGAACCGTCCGGATGAAGAAGGCAATTGGAAAGCATTTGAAAGCAGTAAAACCATAGCTTGGAAAACCGGAACCAGTTTTGGTAATCGCGATGCCTGGTGTGTAGGAATAACGCCAGATTATGTTATAACGGTTTGGGTAGGCAATGCTAACGGAGAGGGACGTACGGGACTAACGGGCTTGAATTGTGCGGCACCAATTTTATTCGAACTGTTTTCACAACTTAAATCATCGGGACATTGGTTTGCAAAAGCCGAAATGGGTTTTGAAGAAGTGGAATTATGCAAAGAATCAGGGTATCGCGCTACGCGTTATTGTACAGCAATCAGTAAACAAAAAGTACCGAAAACTTGTTTGGCTGTAATGGCTTGTCCCTATCACAAACCCGTAGCCATTAGTAAACGCAGTGGTTTGCGTGTCGATGCCGATTGCGAAGAAATTAACCAACTGACCATGCAAAATTTTATGGTATTGCCACCGCTAATTGAAAAGTACTATGTAGCCAAGCACCCCGAATATAAACGACTGCCGCCTTTTGATGTCAATTGCAATTCGAAAATTAATGAAAAGGCCATGACACTTATTTATCCTAAACCCAATGCAAAAATTATTATACCGCGCGAAATTGACGGACAACAAGGAAAAGTAATTGTAGAAGCCTCGCACAAAAATTCAACGATGAAAATTTATTGGCATTTGGATGAAAATTATTTAGGAGAAACGACTCTAGTTCATCAATGGCCCTTGAATCCTGAACCCGGCAAACACACCCTCACGCTTATTGATGAAAATGGCGTGACGATTAGTACAAGCTTTGAAGTGATTAAGAGTAAAAAGTAGTTAATTGTTTTAATCAGTACAACAAGAATGAAATGTATGTTACTATTTATGGTGTAGCGCTCGTAGTCGATGTGCGTAATTGATATTAGTCGATTGATGTAGATGTGATTTGTAGTGGTTGGTGTCGTTAGTCGTAATTGATGTTTTTCGTTGGGCGTAGTCTCTCCGCCAACGTAAACACTCTGTGAAAAGCAAAATGAGAATCCCGAATTGCTCGGGAGAGCTAAGGAGAATTTACGCACAGTTTCTTAATGGTATCACGTCTGATTGCGGTTTAGTGATGGGCAAATACTCTTTGAAGTCGGTGATCAAACACTTTCGTTGGGAGACTACCCTGACCATCAACCACACCTTCAAATTAATTTCATTCTTAACACATTTCTTTCATACTAATGTAACAGCTACTTATTGCTTTGATTACATTAATTTAATAGTGCAGCAGCATTTTGCAGCAACGAATTAAATTAAGATGAAAATTTTATATGCTGTTCAAGGTACCGGAAATGGTCATATAACACGTGCTCTTGAAATTATACCGCTGCTAAAGAAAAAAGGCGATGTTGATATATTAGTGAGCGGAACGCAAAGCGATATAAAACTCCCATTTCACATCGATTTTGAATTCAAAGGACTGTCCTTTGTTTTTGGAAAAGAAGGCGGTGTAGATGTATGGAATACCTATTTGCAAATGAACTCACTACGCTTACTGCGTGAAATAAAAAGCTTCTCGGTTAATAAATACGATTTAATCATCAGCGACTTTGAGCCCATTTCAGCTTGGGCTGCTAAGCTGGCTAATCGACCGAGTATTGGTTTAAGTAATCAAGCCGCTACCTTACATCCATTAGCGCCTAAACCAAAAAGTAAAGACTTAATCGGTAAAGTGGTTTTAGAACATTATGCACCAACCACCTATAATTATGGCTTTCATTTTAAAGCCTTAGATAGCCATGTTTTTACTCCTATTATTCGACAACCTATTCGTCAATTAAAAGCCACCGATAAAGGACATTATACCGTGTATTTGCCTTCGTATGACGATGAACGAATAATAAAGAATCTAAAGAAATTTAAAGGAGTTGAATGGCAGGTGTTTTCAAAATTTACCAAAAAGAAATACGCACATAAAGACATCAGCATTCAGCCATTGGATAAAGATTCCTTTATTAAAAGTATGGCTTCATCAACTGGCGTTATTTGTAATGCCGGTTTTGGAACAACCAGCGAAGCTTTATTTTTGAATAAGAAACTCTGCGTTATTCCGATGAAAACGCAATATGAGCAACAGTGCAACGCAGCCATGTTAAAAAGCATGGGCGTTCCGGTTATTAAAAAGCTGAAATCAAAACATGCCGAGAAGATTGAAGAATGGCTTAATACTAAAAAGCGTGTGGAAGTGGAGTACCTAGATCAAACCGAAAAGATACTGCAAACAATAATTACACATCACGCCGGTAAACCATTAACCGATAAAATTGAACATGCGCCTTACCATTTATTTCAGTAATTTACTGTTGATTTTCTAAACAGGTTGCACGCGTATGCTTAATCGTAATTTATTTGGTCCTGATTTTATTTGGGGAGTATCCAGTTCAGCTACACAAACTGAAGGAGCTTGGAATGTGGATGGCAAAGGACATTCCATATGGGACACCTTTGTTCAAGCAAAAAATAAAATTGCAGCGCAACACCACCATTACCAAGCTACCGAATTCTACCACCGCTTTGAAGAGGATATTGCTTTAGCCAAAAGCATGAACATTAAACATTTTCGGTTTTCGTTTGCATGGTCGCGCATACTGCCGGATGGTATTGGTACAGTGAATCAACAAGGTATCGATTATTATAAACGCGTAATTAAATGTTGTAAAGAAAATGACATCGAGCCTTGGGTTACGCTCTATCACTGGGATTTGCCGCAAGCATTAGAAGCACGTGGTGGTTGGACCAATCGCGAAATACTGCATTGGTTTGAAGAATATGTAAACACCTGTATGCAGTATTTTAAAGACGATGTAAACCATTGGATGATATTAAATGAACCGGTTGTATTTACCGGTGCCGGATATTTTTTAGGCATACATGCACCCGGAAAAAGGGGATTAAAAAACTTTCTTCCTGCTGTTCATCACGCCGTATTGTGTCAGGCTTTAGGATTTCGAATAATTAAAAAATGGAAACCGGAAGCACAAGTAGGAAGCACTTTTTCTTGCTCCTACATTACACCCTATGCTGCTTCAAAACGTACTGTTCGTGCGGCACAACGTGTCGATAAATTATTGAATTGTTTATTTCTGGAACCGGCTTTGGGATTGGGTTATCCGTATAAGGAGTTGCCGATAATTAAACGTATTAATAAATACATGCTACCCGGAGATGAGCTATTGATGAAAGCCGATTTAGATTTTATCGGTATTCAAAATTACACGCGTGAAGTTATACAACATTCTTTTTGGATTCCGTTTATACATGCTAAAGCAATTCCGGCAGCCAAACGAAAAGTATATCATACCGCTATGGGTTGGGAAGTTTATCCGGAAAGTATTTATCACATGATTAAAAAGTACAGCGCCTATACCGGTGTTAAAAAAATCATTGTTACCGAAAACGGTGCAGCATTTCAGGATAGCCTCTTACAAGAGCAAGTGAATGATCCGGAACGCATTGAATTCTTAAGTTCCTATTTAGCAGAAGTGGCACGAGCAAAAAGGGAAGGTGCGAAAGTGAATGGATATTTTGTATGGTCTTTAACCGATAATTTTGAATGGGCCGAAGGGTATCACAAACGATTTGGATTGGTATACATCGATTTCGAAACCCAACAACGCACCATCAAAGCATCCGGTTATTGGTATAAAGATTTTTTGAGTTGATGAGGTTATAAGGTTTTGCTGTTCGACGTCAAGGTTCTGAGTAACTATTAAAGTATATCGTACTGACAAGTTTGTAGGTCTGACCAACCAATTTGTCAGTTGCACCTACTATTAAAATACCTCCGACCTACTTTAATAGTACCCCGAGTATATAAAATTGAGGGTCCGACCTACTATTAAATACCCCTTGAGGTACTAAATTGAGTAGTTGACCTACTTTACTAGTACCTCAGCTACTCGAGCTCGAGGTTCGGAGGCTCGACGTCAAGGTTCTGAGCATCCCCTAAAATTATTGCAAAACTTGGTTTGGATGCTCCAGGTAACAAACTTGTCAGTTGTACCGTTTTAGAAATTACCTGAACTTTACTTTACTAGTATGTCGGAAGATCGAATTCGAGTAGTAAGGCAATTTTTAGATAGGGGTAAAGTAACTTGCTCGAGTAGTCAAGTAACTAATGGGGACTCAAATAAGGTATTCACCGACTCTTTTAGTGTTGGCTCCAAGGTGCTGAGTGTATTTTTTGAATACGTGATGCTTGACGGGGTTACTTTGACCATCAAACTTGTCAGTCGAGCTTATTTAGTGTAACAAAAAGTACTCAACATAGCGCACTTGGGGACCAATATTAAAGGGTTGGGCCTTATTAAAAAAGCAGGGATTTATTTAAAGAGGACAGGGTTTATGAACAAAAGCTTTTATCAATGATTGATTTCATCATTTGAAATATTATCATTAAAATTTACAATAGTTGCATAAGAACCAATAAGAGCACTTAAGGGATTAAGCTAACTGAATAGTCCGGCTTGGAATAATATTGTGTTAGGTATAATTAACTTTTGAATTAGGAGATGATTCTATCAAAAATGATAATAGCCTACTAATACCATTAATTACATTAGCAGTAATTTTATAAAATACATGCAACTTAATTTCTACACTAATCTAAGCAACTAACCAAGCCAAAGCAATTAACAATGCCTTCTTCGATGAAGTGTAGCAAGACGCATACAACTCTAAAACTAAATTAAATTTAAATGCTAGTTTTAGTGATTGTGGAGCACATAAAGAAAATATATTTATTTATGCTAAAGCCGACAAACAATTTTATTTCAATTATAAGTAGTTTGATGTGAATTATCATTCTATCGGTGTTATTGTGGTGCAACGAAATTTCAGCAATTAGTATTAGAATAAACATTGAAACTAAACGATATCAATAAAAAACCCAATTTAACCTAAAATCAAAGATTAGCTCAATCTAAAATTGCAGAAAGTTATCCCTCACATGCAGGCAAAGCTAATTCAGTTCTTAAATCCAATTCAACAACTTAGCTATGTTTACGATTCAATTGAATAGAATATAACCAATTTTATTAAATTGTTGATGGAAATGAAATTGCTTTAGTAGAACTTACTTTGTATATTCGTGATTGAACTACAAACGATAGAAGTGCAATTGCCATTCGTGAATTAAATTTAAAACTGTTCCCATACTTACCAATGCCAATTAACAAAGATTGCTATAATACTTTCAAACAGTTACTTTTTGTAATTGTATTTGCATTGTTAACGTACACAAGCTTTGGACAAACACCGGATTTGCCTAAGCGGAAATCAGTGTACTTCGAATTAGGTGGTAGT
Source organism: Chitinophagales bacterium (assembly GCA_023251415.1). Taxonomy (GTDB): domain Bacteria; phylum Bacteroidota; class Bacteroidia; order Chitinophagales; family CAIODY01; genus JAHEYX01. Next base: position 594 of record JAHEYX010000155.1, on the reverse strand, counting down.
GGTGGTATAGGTTCTATTAATTATGAAAAGCTCTTTTATACAAAAAATACAAGTGAATTTACTTGGCGTGCAGGCATTAGTTTGGCTCCTATCGATAAAAATAATGGAACCGGATTGGTGTTTCCACTTCTAATCAACACCTTGCTTGGTAAAAATGCACATAAACTGGAACTGGGCTTAGGACAAGGAATTACGCTTACTACTAAAGGTAGTTTTTTTGCACTGACCACTGCTGCTATTGGTTATCGCTATCAATCTAAAAATAGAAAATGGTTTTATCGAATTACTTACACGCCCCTTGTTTCCTATATCGCCGATTTTCAAGTTCAACATTGGGAAGGTATTAGCATCGGTTACACATTAACACCAAAAGCCAAATGAAGAATATCATACTACTTATTATGGGTCTGTTGGTATTCAATGCCTGCAAAAAGAAATCGTTTTTTGATGGGCCTCATTTTTATGAAGACGATTTTGAAACCTATGCGCAATTAAGCGATTTACTCTTACCCAATGATCAAAAATGGTCCTTTACCCAATTAACGCGTGCATCCAATTCCATTAGCGTTGATTCAAGCAAAGCACATACCGGAA
>JAHEYX010000154.1 GCA_023251415.1 Chitinophagales bacterium | reverse complement strand
AAACCGTAAATTTATTGATTAGCGCCGTTAAAAACGAAGCGTCTAAAGCCACTTTGTTGAAGTTAGAAAAAGAAGTGAATGTGCCTTTTGATTTGTTAGCAGCCTATGACGGAGATAAAGAAATGATTGTTCATAAAATTTTGAATATCGGTCACGATGTTGCAGATAATATGGATTTCAGTCAAATGAATATTACATTACGTAAAATATTCCGTTTGCAAAAAGCCCCAATCGATCAAGTTTTGTTTGATAAAGTGTTTCCGGGTCGTGGCATTTTAAATGAAGACGATTTCAAAGTGGCTTTAAAAGAAGAATTGGTGAAAGTATATGCCAATGAAACAGAAAAGAAACTTTCCTACGATATTCAAGATAAATTGGTAGCGGCTTCTAAAATGGATTTGCCTGCGGCTTTCTTAAGAAAATGGATTATTTCGGTAAATAAAGAAAAAGTCGATGAAGCGCGTTTAGATGCTGAATTTGAAGCTGTTCTTAACGATACCCGTTGGACTTTAATCAAAAACAAATTGATTACCGATAATAATTTGCAAGTACAAGAACAAGAATTGCAAGACAATGTAATGCAATACTTAGAACAAACGTACGGCAACATGGACCCTTCTTTCTTGATGGATTTGAGCAAACGTATTTTGTCGAACGAGAAAGAAAGAGAGTACATGGTTGAACAAATGATCGCAAAACGTGTTATGGATACAGTAAAAGCTCAAAACACTATCGAAACAAAATCGATAACAATGAGCGAATACGAACATTTAGTATCGCATCACCACTAATTTTTAAACGAGGTCGACTTTAATGTCGGCTCCATCACCACTACGATGAACATTAATCTGGTAATTATTCTTTTTTTCTTTGGCCATTGGTGGCTCTCTTTGTTTTTCCATACCGCTTTCTTACATCGTTATGGATCACATAAAATGTACACCATGAGCCCTTTCATGGAAAAAACCTTTTACTTTTTGACTTGGTTTTTTCAAGGTTCTTCTTATTTAATTCCTCGTGCCTATGCAGTTATGCATCGTATGCATCACGAATACAGCGATACAAAAGAAGATCCGCATTCCCCTATCTTCTTCAAAGATGTGGTTGGTATGATGAAACACACACGTTTGATTTACAATGATTTTGTAACCGGCAAACGTACTCCTGAAACCCAATTTGCTGGCGATTTACCGGTATGGAATAAAATGGATCAATTCGGTGACCATTGGCTCACGCGCTTGTCTTGGGGTGTGGTTTACGGTTTGATTTATGTGTTTTTTATCTATCAAGGAGCTTCTCCTTTTTGGTTATTATTATTGCCTATTCACTTTTTAATGGGCCCTGTTCAAGGTGCTTTTGTGAATTGGTGCGGACATAAATACGGTTATGTTTCTTTTGACAACGGTGATCATTCACACAATACTGAACCTTGGGGTATTTTATTATTAGGTGAATTGTATCAAAACAATCACCACAAGTTTCCTAAATCGGCTAATTTCGCTGCTAAATGGTACGAAATCGATCCGGTTTACCCTGCCCTTTGGACACTCGATAAACTTCACTTAATAAAGCTGGTAAAAGCATAATAAAAAAAGGTCAACCTAAACCGTTGGCCTTTTTTTATGCATTAAAGTTAGTCCCTGCCGCAGCAATTAAGAATAGGTTAACTTGATACTTTAAATTTAGTTACTTCGAATAAAGAAGTACTGCTAACTTTGGCAGCATTATTGCCACGCACTAGCTAAATCACTGTTATGAAAAAAATTATCTTAATAACCGCCGGAATGGTCTTTTATACCGGGGTTCAAGCGCAATCGATCAATTCTTTATTAAAAAAAGCAAATACGTATGCTAAACAACACGGCATTACGGTACCCAATTTAAATAATGGTATTGGCGGTCAAAAACCACTAACCAACCCGGAAATCGTAAAGGGTTTAAAAGAAGCTTTAAGTCAAGGGACCAATAAAAGCACCGATAAAATTTCGAAATTGGATGGCTTTTTAAAAGATGCCGCTATTAAAATTTTGATGCCCCCTGAAGCTAAAAATGCGGAGACTAAATTGCGTCAAATCGGATTAGGTGCTTTAGCCGATAAAGTTATTTTAACCATTAACCGTGCCGCCGAAGATGCCGCCATTAAAGCAAAACCAATTTTTATTAATGCGATTACCGGCATGAGTATACAAGATGGTTTAAGCATTTTAAAAGGAAATAACACGGCTGCAACCGATTATTTAAAACGTACCACATCCGGCCAATTAACAACCGCTTTTAAACCGGTTATTAAACAATCTTTAGATAAAGTAAATGCTACGCGTTATTGGTCTGATTTTATGACTACCTATAATAAATTACCGGTCGTTCAAAAAATCAACCCCGATTTAACCGGATTTGTTACGCAAAAAGCAATTGACGGTATATTTCTTAAAATAAGTGATGAAGAAAAGAACATCCGTCAAAATCCGGTAGCCCGCACCACAGATATTCTAAAACGAGTGTTTGGTTATGTTTTTAAATAACCATTTATTGTTGAACAAATGAGGATAAGCTGAAAAGTTTATCCTTTTTTGTTCCAGAACAGGTATTCTGCCAATAAAATTAACAGTGAAGAAATGATGCTGCTGATGAGTATTTTTAGCAAGGTATAGAAGAATAAACTAAAGCTCCACACCTGCACTGAAAAGAAAATAAAATGGTGAATAAAAACCATTAACAGCACATACATGATGAAGTTTACAGGGCCAAATTTCCCTAAATTAAGTTCTGAATTATCTTCATCATTTACACCCGGAAAGAGCACGGCAATAATGGTTGGGCGAATGAATGCGATGAATACTAAGGCTGCGGCGTGTAATCCGGCCGTTCCGGTAAAGATACCTACCAAATATCCCATTGCAAAAGCTAAGCACAACGTTAACCATTGTGGTGTGCGTAATGGTAATACCAAAATAAACAACGGATAAAAGTATGGATTCATTAAGCCGTTTAATTCAACGTTATTCAATACCAGTACCTGCAGCAAGAGGTAGCCGATAAAGCGCAGCACTAAACGAACAATTAAATTATTCATCTTTCATTTTTGACTGTAACGAATCCACTTCATTGCGTAATAACGGATTCACCACATAAACAAAGTTTAAATTACTAAAATCAGTACTCAATTTCACTTTCACAAAATAAAAATTACTCCCCTCGGTCAGTTCGAATTTATCTACTGTTCCGACCATTAAATTAGGGGGATAAAACCAAGTTTCACTGCTGGTGTAAACAGTATCTCCTTTCTTTAAAGGAACGTGCTTGGCAATATCTTCGATTTGGGCGTAAGATGCGTTATAGCCTTTCCAGGTCATGCTCACGAAGTTACTTTTAGCAACACGTACACTTACTTTAGATTTATTGTGCAACAAAGAAATTACGGAACAAAAATGTTCGCTAACATCTTTCACCACCCCAACTACTCCATTTGGGCATATAACGCCCCAATTGGACTGAATTCCGTCGGCTTTTCCTTTGTCGAGCAGGATATAGTTATTTAAAGCTGTTGTGGTATTGCTGACCACCTTGGCACTGATGTATTTGAATGCCGGTCGGCCCAAACTATCGAGCACCAATTTAGTGGAATCGGAAGAAAACTGATACGCGTCTAATTGATGTTCCCGTAGGCGTGCATTTTCATGCGCTAAACTGTCATTGATGGCTTTTAGGTGAAAATAACTTTGAACACCAGCATACGTTTTCATTACGTTACCGGTCAAATTAATAGCCGCATTGTTATATGCGCTTTGATGAAATGAGCTTTCTTGAACAATCAATGAACCCGCCAATAGTTCGAGGAACACGAATAAAAAGAAACTAAAATACGCCGTAATAAAAGAAAATAGATTACGCATTGATTGCCGATGAAGCGCTTCGTTTTAAGATCAAGTCATTAAGAATGGATACTTGTGAATATTTTTAAGTGCTATACCCGTTCCACGAACAACAGCACGTAAAGGATCATCAGCAACATGCACCGGAAGACGTGTTTTGTTTTGCAAACGTTTGTCTAAACCGCGCAACAAGGCACCGCCACCGGTTAAATATAAACCTGTTCGATAGATATCGGAAGCCAATTCCGGAGGAGTAGTTTCCAAAGCCTTTAAAATAGCCTCTTCAATTTTAGCAATAGATTTGTCTAAGGCTTGAGCGATTTCAGAATATGAAACCGTTATTTCTTTAGGGATGCCGGTCATTAAATCACGTCCGCTAACACGGTAATCATCCGGTGGATTATCTAATTCTGTTAAAGCTGAGCCCACATTAATTTTAATGGCTTCAGAAGTACGTTCACCAATAAGCATATTATGTGCTTTACGCAAATACTCAATAATATCGGCAGTAAATTCATCACCGGCAACACGTATGGATTGGTCGCAAACAATACCCGCCAAGGCAATAATGGCGATATCGGTGGTACCACCTCCAATATCAATAATCATGTTACCTACCGGTTCTTCGACGTCAATACCGATACCAATAGCTGCTGCCATTGGTTCGTGAATCAAATAAACCTCTTTCCCTCCCGCTTGTTCTGCACTATCTCTAACGGCACGCTTTTCTACTTCGGTGATGGCACTTGGAATACAAATAACCATTTTCCAAGATGGCGTAATCAAAGGGCGTTTAGGATAAATCAATTTAATCATTTCGCGAATCATGCTTTCGGCAGCATTAAAATCGGCAATCACACCATCACGCAAAGGGCGAATCGTTTTCAGATCTTCGTGTGTTTTTTCATGCATCATCATAGCACGTTTACCAACGGCAATTACCTTACCGGTAAGTTTGTTCATTGCTACGATTGATGGTTCATCGACCACCACCTTATCATTATGGATAATCAGGGTGTTCGCGGTACCCAAATCCATAGCGATTTCTTGCGTTAAAAAGTTAAAAAGTGCCATTGCTGTTTCTGAAATGAGATTTAAATGCAAAAGTGGGAGTTTTTTTTGCAATTTGTCAGCATTCTATCAAATTATTTTAAAATAAAATAGCATTTACTGCCAATTGCCTAAAAGGCCCTCCAAAAGTGCCAAACAAGGGTATAAGCAGGAATATTTCAGCCGGTACATTTTTTATCTTAAAATAATTTTGAAAATCAACAGAACCGAATATCTTTGCACCCGCAATATACGGTGGGTGTAGCTCAGTTGGTTAGAGCATCGGTTTGTGGTACCGAGGGTCGAGGGTTCGAGCCCCTTCATCCACCCTTAAAAGGTTGATTAGGTTTCTAGTCAACCTTTTTTATTTAGTGTCTTTCAGGTTGATCGCGTTTACGAAATTTACTTGGTATAATACCCCTTCAAAGACAAACCTAATCCGGTTAAGGTAAGTAATTTATTGGCCGTTCGTTTCAACAATTTCATAAAGATGTTACTGTTTAGCATTTGGCGTAATTTCTCATCACTAGCGTCTTTGGTCACTATTTCATCTTTCGTTACTTTTCCTAAGGATTGTTGTAAACGTGTAATACTAATTCCGGTCGTAAGCGTTTTTATTTTTTTGAAATTATTACGTGTAAGCGCCGTATTAATAGTTTTAGGAGTATAGTAAGATAAATGCTCGGGATACATGATAATACTGAATTGCGCTTTCATTTGATAACGCAAATAGTAATTAAAGTTAGGCGTAGTAAAATACAAGAGTCCCCCTTTACGCAATAATTGATACATGTTTTGAAACTCTTCATTCGGGTTGTTGATGTGCTCAAACACCTCGAAAGAAACAATAATGTCAAACTCAATTCCGGCAAAGTCAGCCGGATTCAAAGCGCCTTGATGCATGTTAATTCCACGTGCACTGCATTTTTGAACAGCCACTTCCGAATATTCTGTTCCATAAACATTCCAACCTCTCTTTTTTGCCGCATCTAAAAACCATCCTTGTCCACAACCCACATCAATTAAATTACCGGTTTTACGATAGGGTTCAAATTGATCTAATAACTTATTGTAAGAGCTTATGGTTAAAGGGGATAAGTACTGTTCTTTATCATAGAAATAAACCGCATAATAATCCTTCAGTTCCTGAATAGTTGGTATACGTAACATGAACACAAATCCGCAATCACTGCATTTACCCAATTGAAAGGACTCGTAACCTTTCATAGGGTGAATATTCTTACTTTCACAAACAAGACATTGGGTATGTAATTTTGTTTCTTGCATGCTGTTCAAATCAGTGTAAAGTGGTGTTTAATTAGGATTGGATTAATCGGACAAATGTAGCATTTTTTTAAATATGTGGTGGGGCATTCCGGTAATGGGTTAAATTTACTTAGTATGCTGTACCGTTGCTGATTCGATTCGAAAAAGTTGCAATCCGTATATCTTGCCTTTTGTAAGTTCTTCGCAGCCGTAAAAACTTCCTAACGTATCCTTTTGATCGGGTTGCCAATGCCAGTAAAAATAATACTGAATGCCTTGTTTACGCAGTTCGTCAATCAATTCTACTTTTTGGGAATAATAATTGGGATTGACAATATACACTTGCATGTTGTTTAGAAAGCAAGTCATTTGTGTATCATAGTATAAACCATTTCCATGAAATGCAGTACCATGAGCAATTCCATACTCACTCTTTAACTTTTGAGCCATCTCGGTTACATAAGCTTCACGATTAAATTGACTGTACAATTGATAAACAGGCGCACTGATACTACTCAGCACTACTATTCCAACAAGGAAATACTGAATTAGCTTTTTTCGCAATCCCTGTTCAAACCAAGCATCAATGAGTTTCAAAACAATTAGCAACCATAAATAATGCATGATCCAGATGTACCTGGTTTCTACTAAAATCAACAAATAACCCAATGGAAATAATGCAATGCTTATTAAAGTCAGGCTTATTAATCGATTTTTGGTTTGCCAGGCGTAGCCTATTGCTATAATCAGTAGCGCAATAAAGAACAGGTTCATTTCAGTCAAGCAGTTTACAAATTGTTGAAAAGCAAGCTTCATTATTTCAGCTTCACGAAACAAGGTTGCTTTAGAATCAGTAATGTGCAAATGTTGCCCTTGTAATTGTATTAAATCTTCGGTATGATCAACGGCAGTGGAATTGGAAGGAGGAAGAAAATAGCCATAATCGCTTTTAATAACGCGTACACCGTTATTCAAATATTGTGTAATGTTAATTTTACCGGCCATGCCATATACTAAACCATTACCCTGATATTTAGCTGATAACACTATTACCCATAAGCTAATCATACCTATAAACGTGAGTAGTCCGACCAAATATGCTTTAAGGTATTTTTTCCGTGTTGCCTTAACACTTAAATTAATCAAAAGAAGGAAGGTGAAATGAAAAAGAAAAAACGGTAAAGCATAGGTTTTAGCGAAAAAAGCCAAGGCACCGGTAATACCTACCGCAACAGCAAAATGAAGTTTCAAACTAAAGTTAGGATGGAACACATAAT
>JAHEYX010000153.1:1473-7484 GCA_023251415.1 Chitinophagales bacterium | reverse complement strand
TCCAGCACAAACTCCGAATGGCTATGTGTAATAATCGCCAAATTGGAATAAGTTCCTTCGGCTATGTCTTCCGTTAATTCTATATTTAATTGGCCTTCCGCCGCTTGTTCAGGGTTATTTTTAGTTGACATACACGTAATTTTATTAGGTTCAAATGTTGTTGCAAAAAAAAAGCTGCCCGGCAACTACTCCAGACAGCTTATGACAAACACACATATGTTATGGGTAAATAACTTAAGTGATACTGCAAATATCGATTAAAGTTTGCGTAAAAGCAAATAAATTAACTGTTTTTTTTCCACAGTGAACCGGTGAAAATTGTCTAAATAACTAAACAGTTATTTTTTGTGCATTTCAGCTTTAGCATCTTTTGCTGCCGTTTTTATTTCTGCTTTTACTTCGGTTTTTACTTTTTCTCCTTTTTCCGTTTTTGCCTCACATTTACCGTTACACTCTTTTTTGCTTTCACAATCCCCTTTACATTCGGCATTTCCGCAACCGTTTTTGCACGTTTTTTCAGCACCTTCCCCTTCTTTGCAAGTTTTTTCACCTTCACAATTACCGCTGCATTCTTTTTCTTCTCCACAAGATTCTTTTTCGCAAGCAGAAGTACAGGTACCATCACCATTCAACATACAAGCATTTTCAGCCATTTCACCCCATGAACCGTATTTAGAAAAACCGCATTTTTCACGCATTTCGGCATTCGCATAATCCATATTATGGGTTTGATTCCCAATCAATAAATAAGCAAATCCACCAATTGATAATACATAGATTAATCCTAAAATCAAATTACGTACATAACGATTGGTAGTAAAAGTAGGTGTTTCTTCAGAATGGTGTGACGACATAGATATGATTTTTGATTTTAAGTATTGGACAGCAAAAATAATCGGAAAATTGCTACTTCAAAATGTTTTTACAGGAAAATGTCAATTTAGCCGGATTCAATGTTTGTTTATCCTTGTCGGATCCATTTCCACATTTCTTTGAAGCTTGTTTTCTTGCCATACATTAATATACCCGTTCGATATACTTTGGCTGCCATCCACGCAAAAAGCAAAAAGCCGAGAACTAAAAATAGCATCGACAGAACCAATTGCCACCATGGTACACCAAATGGGATTCGTGCAGGCATTACAATTGGGGAGGAAAGCGGTATCATACTTCCCCAAAATGCTAATTTACCATCCGGATCATTAACCGCTTGCATCATAATAAATATCGAAATAATGATAGGGGCAGTAACCGGAAATGTTGCCGCTTGCGAATCACCATCATCACCGGTTGCAGCACCTATAGCCGCGAAAATAGAGGCATATAACAAATAACCTCCTAAAAAATAAAATACCACAGCCAATACTATTCCTGTTAAATTGGTTTGTTGAAAAGCCGTTATTACCTGCTGCATTTCGTACATTTTATCTTCCATATTAATGCCGTTCATTGAAGTAGCAGGCATACTCGAAAAATGACCTACAAAAAATAAACCGGCAAAGAATTGAAACAACATTATTAGAGCGCCCCATAAAATAAACTGGGTAATTCCAACCGCACCAATACCGATAATTTTACCCAACATTAGCTCAAATGGTTTTACGGCACTAATCATTACTTCAATGATTCGATTGGTTTTTTCTTCCATCACACCTCGCATCACCATCATACCATAAACCAATAACAAGGTATAAATTAAAAAAGCTGAAACATAACCTATCCCAAAAGCTAAGCCGCTGGATGATCGGCGTTCTTGATCTTGCTCCATAACGATACTCTCAATAGGAACATCAATTTTTAATTGATCGTAAGTAGCCCTATCAATGTGGGCTGCATTTACACGTGCTTGTTCGGTGATTAGATTGACTTGGGTATTGATATAATCCTGTGTTAACATGCCAAGCGGTTTCTCGCTGTACAATTTTATTCCTTGGGGCCTGTTTAATTCAAAAGTTGGAATATAGAGCAACGCATCAATCTGACCTGCCTTCAATTGTGCTTTCAAACTATCGAGCGGTTGATTCTCGATTTTGAAATAAATTTGTTTTTTATCGGGAAATCCATTTTGGAAGTAACCGCTTTGATCTAAAACTGCTATATGTTTATCTGACTGCCCAATCGAGGTGAGTAAAGCCGGTACTATAATCAACAAGAGCATACCAATCGGAGTGAGAAAGGTAGTTAGGATAAACGAGCGTTTACGCACCCTGGATAGGTATTCCCTTCGTATGATTAGTCTAATTTTAGTTATGGAGTTGCGCATGATTTACCTGTTGAATAAAAATTTCACCTATGGATGGCAGCATTTCTGCGAATTGATCGATTTGTATTGGGTATTGCAAAAGCCAATGCAGTAGGTCGCTTGAGGTTTGATTGGCTTGTAATGCAATTCTTAAATAGCCTGCTTCAGCAGTTAAACACGTAAAGGGAGAATTTAAATCACTCGGCAATTGACCGGTAAAATGCACTTCGAATTGATTTTGTTTGTATTGTTTTCGAATAGCTTTTACCTCACCGTTCAAAATACATTCTCCTTTATTAATCAGAGCAATTTGCGAACAAATTTCTTCCACCTGTTCCATCCGGTGTGTGCTAAAAATAATGGTACATCCTTGTTGACGCAAATTTTCAATTTCATCTTGAATAACCTTTGCATTAATAGGATCTAATCCGGTAAACGGTTCATCTAAAATTAAGAGTGGTGGTTTGTTAATAATTGTAGCTATAAACTGCACCTTTTGTTGCATTCCTTTTGACAGTTCTTCCACTCGTTTGTTGAGCCACGTTTGCATTTCAAAACGCTCTAACAACTGATTGATGCTTTCGGTAGCAAGCGATTTGGACATGTTTTTTAATTGTGCCAAATAAAGCAGTTGTTCGCCAACTTTCATCTTTTTGTACAAACCACGTTCTTCAGGCATATAGCCTACTTGATAGGAATCTTCGGGAGCCAGTGGATGTCCTTGAAAATAAATTTGTCCGGAGTCGGGTTTAATAATTTGAGTAATGCATCGAATGAGGGTTGTTTTGCCGGCACCATTCGGACCAAGCAAGCCGAACACAGTTCCCGATTCAATCTGAAGATTAATCTGATTTAATGCGGTGTGGTTTTCAAATTTCTTTGAAACAGCTTGAATAGAAAGACAAGTACTACTCATTTCATTAGTTTTTTAACCATGCCGCTAAGTATTTCATCATATCAATCCAGGAACTTTTATCAGCTTCCGGATTATATGCGATATGAAGATTGAACTTTTTACCAATTGCTGTAGCTTGCGGATTAGTAAAAGCATGGGTAGCATTGGGATAGGATATAAATTGGTATTCAGCCGACACATCGTCCATATTTTTTCTAAACGCGGCAACATCTTCAGCGCTTACAAACAAATCGGCTCCGCCGTGACAAATTAACATTGGTGTTTTAATCATTCCGGCTTCAGCGGGTGCTCCGGCAAGACCGGCATGAAAACTAACCATGCCTTTAAGAACAAGCCCCATTTTAACAGCTTGAATGAGCATACTGCCGCCAAAACAATAACCTATAGCAGCCGTATTTCTAAAATCAGCTTGCGATTGCTTTGCAAGCATGGCCATTGCGGCGTTTATATTATCATAAGCTAGTTTAGGGTTTTGATAAAAGGGGGTGGATAAAGCTTTGGCTTCATTAACATCGGCTGCAATTTTACCATTGCCATATAAATCCAATGCAAAGGCATAATAACCCAATTTGGCTAACATCATAGCGCGCATTTTTACATATTCACCTGCACCCCACCATTCCGGCAAAATAAGTACAACCGGGCGTTTTATGGCTTGTGAGCTTGAATCATAAGCGGCATAGCCCTGATAGGTGGTTTCGCCAATTTTATAAGTGAGTTGCTTTTGAATAATTTTGTTTTGTGCAAAAGTAGCCGCACAAAAAATGCTGTTGAATACAACTAAAAACAGGGGAAGCAAGAGTTTATAGGAAAGATTTCGCATCACTTTAATTTTGATGCAAATAACAAAAAAATGTTGAAATAAAGATGTGCTAAAAAAGAAAGAGCCGGTGCACCACTACAGCAGCCGGCTCTAATTTCCATGTTCTTTACAGAATAGGAAATATCATTTCGCTAAAGGACCCTCCCATTTTTCCAATCCGCCCTCCAGGTTGTATAATTTTTTAAATCCGTGTTTGGCCATTATTTTACAAGCTTCTACGCTACGAATACCTTTTAAACAATAGACTAAATACGCATTACGTTTGTCAAACTTCTCCACTTCTTTTTCAAAATCAGCATTGAACACATCTAATTTTCTTGAATCATAGATATACCCCAAACTGTGCCATTCGGGCTCGGTTCGAACATCAATCACGACGTATCCGGGATGGCGCATTTTCTCTTGAAAGTCAGCAGCCGTTATTGTTTCGTAAACCGGTTCTTCGTTAGTGGTGTGCATATGCTATTTTTCTATAACACTATTCAATTGTGATTTGAACAATACAAAAGTAGGTGCACCAATCGTTCTTGGCAATGACCATCGTTAGTTTTTAAACTGATGTTTATCACCTTTTTAGCGAGTCATTGCCGGAATTAAAGCAAGCAATTCGACACGAATAAAGCTTGAAGCGAGAAAATATTGCTTAATCGTTTATTAATTTCTAAAAAAGCTTATTGTATTACCTCAAGTATTGTAATTTTGGATTTCAATAGATATTACCAAACTTGAAGCAGCTTTTTCTTCTTTTATTCTGTATTTCAACACAAATGCTCTTTGGGCAAACGGTTAACTATTCACTTCCGGAGAAAATAGCCCACAAAAATTACGATTATGCCATTTTAGGAAAAACAACCGAAGGCATTCTTATTTATAAATACAACCGCTACGAGAACATATTAGCCTGTTATGATGAGGTGATGAATAAAAAATGGGAGCGCTCGGCACAGTTGAATAACAGAGGTAGTGCTATTCAACACATTTCCATCAAAAAAAACGACTTGATTGTATTTTTTTCGTTCGACAAAGGCAATTCAACCCTAATGGGCGGGCAAATTTTTAGCAATAAAATGGAAGCTAAAACCAAATTTGTTCAATTGGATTCGGTATTTCATGAAAAATGGACTTCTCCGATAGATTGGTATGTAATGCACGATGAAGCCCACCATTATTATTATATCTATTACTACAGTTATCCCAATTCGACTTCTACAGCCATACATGGGATTTTGGTTGATGAAAACTTAAAACTCATTAAAACAACCAATATTCAACTTCCGGTAAGTTCGGGTGCAATCATTGATGAATTAATAGATAATGCAGGGAATGTTTGGTTTATAAGTGGTGAGTCGGGCGACAAAGGCTCGAGTACGAAAACCTTTTGGACTAATGTAGTTGCTTACAAATTAAGTTTAGCTAGTGCTAGCAATGAGCAAGGTATTGTATTGACCAACCATTCATTCGGTTCTATTTTAACAAAAATCGACAATATCAATAATCAATTGGTTTTAGCAGGCATTTACACTTCGAATGGGGCTAATTTAGCCGGTTTTGGAATTGTAAAATTAAATCTAGGTAAAGACAGTATTGTTGTTAGTCAATTTGAGCCTTTTACTGAAAACCAATTAAAAGAAATGCGTCAAAATGTAGATGCGGATGTCAATAATTTCGAGATCAGTGATTTGGTTTTGCGTTTTGATGGCGGATTAATACTTTTTGCAGAAAACACCTACAACACAGTACAAACCGTTGAAGTTCCGAATTACTATTCGCCCTCCTTTCCGACGATTAAAACCTATACGTACGAACATTTTGATGATGTAATGGTGAACTGTTTTACAGCAGAAGGTCGATTAAATTGGCAAGAACTGCTGCGTAAAAAACAGGTTTCCGAAAACGATGAAGGGTATTATTCTTCCTATGGCCTCGTAAAAGGAAAAGATAAGTTATCCGTCATTTACAATGAAGAAATTTCGGATCAAACGAATTTGATGGCTTATATGATTAAGCAAGATGGCACCTTAAACAGAGGT
>JAHEYX010000153.1:0-1463 GCA_023251415.1 Chitinophagales bacterium | reverse complement strand
TTTATATGAAATGGTTATTCCAAGTGAATATAGAGGCTATTTGCAATTTGTAAAAATCGATTTTTAATTTGTTACGTTTATTTAATTCAACAAATCCGGCTGTTTTATTTCTATTGCTTCTTTGGGGAGTATTGGTTAGAATGCATTATTGGCTGCATCCTGAACTGTTGCACCTTTATCCGGATACCAACATTTTAGGTAATCCGATTTACACCTTCTTACTTGCTCCATTTGCTGCAGCACCGCATATACTGCTAATTATTGGCTACATCGTAACATTTTTACTGGCGCTGTATTTTAATCAGTTTTTGCATAAACAGCGTTTGTTAACGATTCAAAATTATTATCCGGCTTTAGTGGTTTTAACGGTTAGTGCATTATTACCGGAGTGGATAATACCGTCAATGCCAATGCTGAGCTCCTTTTTGGCGATGTTATTGTTGCAGCGTTTGATCGTATTATATCGTAAAGAGAAGATGTACGGACAAGTTTTTGACATTGGATTAATTGTAGGATTAGGTATACTTTCTTACACTTCGTTGGTATGGTTTGCCGTACTGTTGTTATTTGCCTTATTTATTTTGCGTGCGTTTGTTTTGCGCGAATGGATAAATGTTTATACCGGCATAGTTGTGCCCTTATTTTTAACCGGGACCTGGTATTTTTACACGGATAGATGGCCAGGTTTTTACACCGCCTTATTACACAATTGCAGTTTCCATTCTACGGTGCAATTTTCCTTAAACAAAGGTGCATTGGCTGCTTACGGGACTATTGTTGTTTTGTGTTTATACTTATGGATTATGATGCAGAGCAAACCTTTAAGTCGTTTAGTTTTGGTTCGAAAAGTATTTTGGTTGTGGTTTCACTTGAGCTGGGTAATAGCTGTGAGTTACTTTTTCACTCCAAATCGTAGTGCAACTCATTTTTATTTATTTATTTTACCATTCAGTTTTTACCTGAGTTATTACCTTTGCGTGGAGAAAAATAAATGGCTGCGAACCGTATCCTTTATGCTCCTTGTGGCAGTAATAGCTTTTCAATTTTTAACCCTGTAACAATCCTAAAATGAAATTTGGAGTAGTTGTGTTTCCCGGATCAAATTGCGATAAAGACATGATCCATGTTTTACAAAATGTATTGCATCAAGAAGTAAAGATTTTGTGGCACAAAGATCATGATCTGCAAGGCTTAACAACAGCTGACTGTATAATTTTACCGGGTGGTTTCTCTTATGGTGATTATTTACGTTGTGGCGCTATTGCACGATTTTCGCCTATTATGCAAGAAGTTATCGCTCATGCCAATAAAGGAGGCTATGTATGGGGCATTTGCAATGGATTTCAAATATTGTGTGAAAGTGGATTATTGCCGGGTGCTTTATTGCAGAACGATGGACAGCAATTTATTTGTGAAAATGTTTATTTGACTGCTACACACGAAGATTCAGCACTTACAGCAGA
>JAHEYX010000152.1:6163-7522 GCA_023251415.1 Chitinophagales bacterium | reverse complement strand
TGCAATCGGTTTAGGATAAACTTGTACTATAGTAGAATCTAAATTCGAAACGCAGCCGTTAGCCGTAATTTGTAAAGTGATGGTAGCCGCATACGGATTACCGGTATCTTGAAAGGTGGTAACCTCATAAGCTCCGGTGGTGTTTGTTGCTGTGGCCGGTATACCATTTTCGAAAGTAAAGTCAACTATTGCAGGCGCTGTAAATACGCTTCCAACAGTTGTTACTTGAATTGGAGTACCTGCGCAAGCAACATTATTTTCCAATTGAATATGTGCAACAGGTTGAGGTAATACCGCAACACTTTGTTGATGTATAGCCGAACAACCATTATCCGTAACTACTACTGAAATGTTTGCTATACCCGGTGTAGTGAAGCTGATTGTATATGGTCCGGCAAAATTATAATTTGGTACAGCCACTCCCCCACCAAAATTCCAATTATACGTTGCCAAAGCACTGTTTAAACCTGACGTAGTAAGTGTAAGTGAGTTCCCTGCACAAACCGAAGTAGCCAAATTAAAAGAGGCATTTGGTAGGGTTTTCATGATCACATGCACCGAGTCAGTTGAACTACAGCCAAAGTTATTGGTTGCGGTAACGGCAAATACATCTGAATTATAAATCATAATTGTATTGGTGCCGCAAGTAGCACAAGGAATTGTTGAACCGTTTAAGTCGCTCCAATTGTAACAAGTTGTACACGTATTGTTTGCAGTTGCCCATAACACTAAAGCAGTTCCGGTACAAACACTTGTATCTGAATTGTGTTGAATGCTAGGTGGGGCACTGACATAAACGATGACTTGTGCTGTTGCTGTACAAGTACCACCACTAGCTGTTACTGAAACAGTATAGGTTGTAGTTACTGTTGGGTTAACAGTAATTACAGGTGCATTAGCGTTGGCAATTGCTGAAGCCGGTGAGGAGGTCCAAGCGTAATTGATTGCACCTGCACCGGAAGCTGTTGCTGCAAGCGTTGCTGAAGCCGGTAAACAAATGGTTTGATTCGCACCTGCGTTTACCGTTAATTGTGTATTCATAGCCACTGTAAGATTTTGTGTTTGGGTGCAACCATTCAGGGTAGCCGACACACTATAGGTAGTGGTAGTAGTTGGTGCAACTAATACTTGCGAACCGGTACCGTTGAAACCGGCCGGAGTAGAAGTCCAAGTGAATACGGTACTTGGTAAAGTATTCCCGTAACAGCCTCTGAAAACAATATCCGGGCGTTCATTAGGGGTAAGCATAGCAGCCGTCAAAGGATAATTCGGATCACAAGCGGCAAGACCATCGGTGATAGAATTGGCATAAGCACATAAATTTAAACCGGCCGGAGTAATCGAACGTTTAACCCGATC
>JAHEYX010000152.1:0-6153 GCA_023251415.1 Chitinophagales bacterium | reverse complement strand
ATAGGAAGTTGCACCATTATCATAACATACGTCAACAAGTAAATTGGAAACACCATCCCAATTGTAGCCATTCGTCAAATGAAAAGTATTTAATCCATTAATCGTGTAATAGTAGGCTGTTGTATAAACAACAGTAAGCGGTGTAGTTTTATCGATTTGATTAGTAGCAAAGCTACTATAAGGGATACAAGCCATTTTAATTGTTAAATTCATATAAGGTGCGTAAGAGTTTTTACTCACTACTTCCCAACCAATATCAGAAATTACACCCCCATTTAAGAAACCGGAGTTGATAATTTCTGAAGCGGTAAATATCATTTGACAACGACCGGCAGGAGTAGCTCCTTGAAACGGAGAAGGCAATGTTGCAGGATTTGCAGAAGTGGTATAACCCAAATCGTAATCGATATTACCATTGCAAGTACTGCTGCTGCTGCCACAAGTAGCCGGTGTATTGGATAAATGAAGCGTATCAGGCTGTCCGGGGCAAATAGTAGTAAGACCAGTCACATAGAAAAATGGCGGCATACCGTTTACAAAAACAGGTACATCTACATGGGCAATACAAGCCGTATCACCAACTGGAGGAGCTGCAGTTAAGCCAACGCTGTGAATTCCACTGTTAGTAAACAGTACAGTAATCGGATTGGCTGACGATAAATTTCCTGAAATCAAGGTAGTAGCATTGCCTAAATTCCAAGTATAGGTATAACCCGGAATGGTAGTACCGGTAAACGTATAAGTAACAAAACTACCATAACACACGGTATCGTCTGAAACACTAACCGGTAATGGAGGTGCAGGTTGATTAATGACTATGGTTTTGTGGATAGTATCGCTTACACAACCGGAGGTATTCCATACTTGCAAAGAAACGGTATAAGTGCCTTGCTGGGAATATATATGGGTTGGGTTTTGGGTATAGGCGGTATTAAAATTAGCACCTCCTGCACCGGCATTGGCATCTCCAAAATCCCATAACCACGAAGCAATATACGAGCCTTGCGTATTGGCATAAGAAGAATCATAGAACTGGACTATACTTCCGGCGCAGTAGTGACTTGGCATCCCGAAATTAGCAATGGGCTTAGGCATAAAGGTAACCACTTGATAAAAGGTATCAATACAACCATATCCGGCAAACGGGTTAACTACCAAATGATAGTATTGTGGGAAGCTGCTGTTGATGTGGATGATTTGACCGGTATCCAATAACACATAATTGGTATCATACCAGGAATACGATTGAAATCCGGGAGGTGCAATTAAAGAACCCGTATCAACTCCTAAACATAAGCCACCAACTATTTTAGTAGTATCGCAATTGGGATTGAAATCGACATACGCATATCCGAAGTGACCACCTAAAGTACAATCATTAGTTGTAAATTCTAAAGTAACGGTATGTCCTTGTAAATTATGAATACTCATATAGTGAGCAGACCAAGGCTTATAATAAACCGGTGAGCCACTGGGTGAATTCGGTGATAACGAAAAGCCACTTAAACCGGCACCGGCTGTAAAACTAAAGGTAGCACAAGGGATAATTTGGTTGGTAGCCGAATCATAAACATTAACAGCGAAACGTGGTTTTTCAGTGGTAAAATGCGAAGACGGATCTTCAAAAACGACAGCATAATTAAAAGTCATGCTGTAATTATTATTGTTTGCCGGAATATGGACCTGGTATTTAATACGCTCACATTCCGCTCCTGAATTATCATTACCTAATTTAATGGAATGATTTAGGCCGTTTGGAGCAGGGCAAACCACCGGAAAAGAACCGTAAGGATCTAAACCGGCATTCCCATTATACGTAGTGGGGGTAATGTCTTGACGTGTAAGTGTAGGTCCCGACATTGGGGTTAAGGAATAAATCGGGCCGGTTGAAACGTATCCGATAAAAGATTGCCAATTGGTAAAATTACCCATTTCAGCATCCAAGTTTGGAGGACAAAGGCCAGCAGTGTTCTGAGCTGTAGTTGCAGCGGAAAAGCCCATGAAAAATAGCCAAAGGAGCAGCGGTTGGTAAATGTTTTTCATAGTTTTAAATTTGAAGGTGCCCCAAAAATAGACTATAGCTAAAGCATAAAACAGTACATTTAATAGAAGTTCTACGAATCCACTTTTGAATTTTATAAAGACCAAGGTAATAGCTAAGTGGTAATGTATGACTTAAAGCAAGGGTTATTAAACTGTTAATTAATTTATTGACTTAGTCCTAAACAGAGTTTACCAATTATGTGAGCAATTCAGCCACTTATAAAACAATTTTAGCAAGCCGATTGAAATCTAACGCTTCGCAATTATCTTTAACGCAAAGATGATTACAAGAAAACGGCATTATACGGTTTCGCTCCTTACAGTACTTGTACTTTTATTAGGTACTTGTATTGCCTTTGCGCAAGAATCGCAGTTTACGTTTAAAACCTATACGACCAAAGATGGGCTTGCACATAACTATACGAAAAAGGTAGTACAAGATAAAAATGGTTTTATATGGATAGCCACTCTACACGGTTTAAGCCGCTTTGATGGTTTGCATTTTAATAATTATCATTTTTATAAAGATTCACGCTATGGATTAGCCAATGAAAATTGCAACGATTTGATTTATGACAGTATGCTGCATCGTTTATTTGTGTGCCACGAGAAAGGCATACAGTATTTAAATTTATCCAATTATTTATTTACGACAGTGCCCCTACCCGATTCATTGCAGTTGGTTTACAGTATCTATTATTCTGCTACTGAACAAAGCTTATATTTTACTTGTTCAAGAGGGTTTTATAACTATAATTTATTGTCTAAAAAGCTTACCTGCATAAAAAGCATTGTTCTAAATAATGAGAATAATTATACTGCTACTTCCACTATTCAATACAATGCAAAACAAAAGCAGTTGAAATTTTGTCAATTTAGAAAAGGTTATTATGTATACTATATAGTTAGCAAGCAAATAAGGCATTACACGAATCCAATTTGGCCTATGGCCTTTATAGAAGATTTACCATCGCACAAAAATTATATTAGCACTTGGCAAGGTGGTTTATTAGAAGTTAATGACACGTTAGGTATAAAAGCTACTTACAATTTAGAAGTTGAAAAAGGCGATTCGTTTGTAATCTTTTCTAACGGCGTATGTGCGCCTCAATTGACCGGTGATAGCATTCTTTGGGTTGCTACTGCCGGAACCGGCATTGCTTTATTTAATGAACGAAGTAAACTTTTCGTTCAAAACATAAGGTATCAACCGGAAAATAAAACCAGTATTCAAAGCAATTTTTTCTCTTCCGTTTTTAGGGACATTAACGGTAATTTATGGTTCGCTTCATGGTATGGGTTGGTTATGTTGAGTGGCGAAAACAAACAAATCTATTCTACTGAAATCAGTTTCTTAAATAACCGGAATTATAATTTGGTCGAAGGAATAGTTAAAGATCCTACTGATCCAAACACCACCTGGATGGCTGCTAATGGACAAGGCTTGATTGCTTATCATTCTAAAACAAAAGCTGTACTTAAAAGCTATTTCAATGACGGACCAATCAATGGTGAAGCGAATTATTCAAAACGCTGGGTTGATTTCTTAGCACCGGTAGGAAATTCTATTATCACTAATACCTTAGATGGATTAACCGAAATTAAAGGAAAGCAATTGTATTATCACCCCATCTTATTTGGTAAAGTAACCATACCTTATTATTTGAATGCTATCCCTATTAACGATCACTGTGTTTGGTTAACAGGTCGCCAAGGTTTAGTGTATTATGATTTACAAACTCGTGAAAAGCGTTTGATTCAAACCCCTACTGATATTGATTACTTATATTTAAATGGCTTAACACAGGCATCGAATGGTACACTCTATGTTCAAAATCAAAAACATATTTACACCTATACAAATGGTGAAAATTATTTAGTTCCACTTCAGTTGCCTCCATTAAAGTCACAAAACATCATGTGTATTAGTATAGATGAGTTGGATAATTTATGGATTGGTACTAATTTAAATCTTTGGAAATACAATTTAGTATCAAAACAACTAACACCTATTGGTGCTGATGAAGATTTAAACAGCTTTTACAAAAATGATGTGTATGCCGATCATCGTGGCAGTATTTGGGCTTATTCATCGCATGCCCTATATCGCATCAATATTACAAATAACACCATCACTACATACACAACAGATAATGGGTTGTACAATGCTTCACAAGACGTTAGTCGCTTGTTTACTTTTGAAGATCATTTATATGTAGGCTATCGTATGGCTTATTCGCGTATTTCTTTAACATCTGCTCCGGTTAAATTCAATGTCAGTAAACCCTATTTAACAGAACTACTCATTAATCAAAAACGACAGTATATTAATTTAGATAGTTTAATAGAAAGTGGATTAACCTTACCTTATTTATCAAATAATATCAAACTATCCTTCGCCATTCCGAATTATTCGACCATTGGCGCATTAGATGTGGTTTATCAATTGCAAGGCTGGAATAACAATTGGAACAAATGCAGCAGTAGTAGTAGTTTCGAATTTACTCAATTGCATGAAGGCACCTATACCTTATTAATTAAGGTAAGCAGTTCCTATTCCAAAAAAGTAATTACATACAAGCTTCTAAAACTAACCATACAAGCGCCTTTTTATCGTACATGGTGGTTTATTCTCCTATGCATTTTGCTTATAGCCGCCTTACTTACTATATTTTTCAGATTACGTTTGAAACAAATTCGCAAACGAGTTACATTACAGCAAGACTTTGAAAAGAAAATTGCCGCCGTAGAAATGCAAGCTTTGAAGGCTCAAATGAATCCGCATTTTATTTTCAATTGTTTGAATTCCATTGACGGTTATATTTTAGAAAATGAAAAACAAAAAGCGAGTGATTACTTAAACAAATTTGCCAAATTGATCCGTCAAATATTATATAACTCCAATCTCGATGAAATACCGGTTTGGAAGGAGTTGGAGGTTTTACAATTGTATATCGAATTAGAACAAATACGTTGTGATTATCATTTTGACTACGTTATTGATGCTGCGGATACCGTTATGCAAGGCGACTTTAAAGTACCACCAAGTTTATTGCAACCCTTTATCGAAAATGCAATATTACATGGTTTAATACCAAAAGAAACAAAGGGAAAATTAGTTTTGAAAGCTTTTCTTGAAGCCGATTATTTAGCTTTTGAAATCAGCGATGATGGTATTGGTCGGGAGAAATCGAAAGCAATGAAACAACAATTGCATTCAGCAGGATACAAATCCTATGGAATGAAAATCGCTTCAACGCGTATTGAAATTTATAATCAGCTCAAATCAAATCAAGCAGGTATTGAAATTATTGATTTAATGGAAAACGGCTTGGCTTGCGGAACTAAAGTTATTGTAAAAATTAAACTATAAAACCACATGTTAACAGCCATATTAGTAGATGATGAAAAAGCAGCAATTAGCTCGTTGCGACAAAAATTATTAACTTTTTGTCCGGATGTTAGCATTCTTCATGAATTTACCAATTCGGTTGAAGCAGTGCCTGTTATTAAAGAAACAAAGCCTGATATTTTATTCTTAGATATTGAAATGCCTAAAATGAATGGCTTTCGATTGTTGGAAGAATTGAAAGAAGATACGCCTGCCATTGTTTTTACTACTGCTTATGATCATTTTGTGGTACAAGCCATCCGTTGCAGTGCATTTGACTATTTAGTAAAGCCGATTGATAAAGATGATTTGATTAGTGCCGTAAGTCGCTTAAAAGAACACTTGTCTAAATCAACCAATACCCGAAAAATGGACGTGTTGTTGAATAATTTAAACAGTTTGCATCAACAAAGTAATAAAATTGCCATTCCTACCTTAGAAGGGGTTTATTTCTTTCAAATCAGCGATATTATTTGTTTAGAAAGTGATGGCAGTTATACTAAAATGTATTTTTCCAATCGAGCTGCATTGTTGGTTACACGTTCCTTAAAAGACTTTGAAGAAATGTTAGTAGGATACCGCTTTTTCCGTGTTCATCACAGCTATATGATTAATTTAGAACACATCAAACAATACCTCAAAGGTGATGGCGGAAGTGTAATCTTAAACAACGACATGCAAATAGATGTCAGCCGCCGACGTAAAGAAGAGTTTTTAGA
>JAHEYX010000151.1 GCA_023251415.1 Chitinophagales bacterium | reverse complement strand
AAACGATAAATGCATTTGTACGGCCTGTTGTGATGGATTAACCGCTATTCCTGCACTGGAAGTAATTCCGGTGAATGATACCAGTGCGATACGCAGTGCTTTGCAAAAATTCATTTCACGTAATCCGTTTTCTCAAGAAGAATTGGAAGCCAAACGCAGCTATTTAAAAGAGTTGGGCATTCATAATTATGTAATTGATTTATTAAACCCCGTTGAAGCAACCGAATGAAGCTGGTTAGAATTACAACTGTTCCGATATCGTTGAAAATATTGCTGATGAATCAAATGAAATTCATGCAGCAACAAAAAAACATGACGGTGTTAATGGTGAGTGCCGATGGTCCTGAAATTGAAGCGGTACTAAAGAATGAAGCTTGTCCGCATACCATCATTCCGTTTACCCGCACCATTTCGCCACTGCAAGATTTAAAATGTTTGTGGCAATTGACCATGTTCTTACGTCGTGAAAAGCCGGATATCGTGCATACCCATACGCCTAAAGCCGGTTTAATTGGCATGATGGCAGCATGGTTAGCGCGCGTACCGGTTAAGATTCATACCGTTGCCGGAATGCCGTTAATGGTCGAAAGCGGTAATAAACGACGCTTATTGGAATTTACCGAAAAGCTGACTTATTTTTTTGCGGATGAAGTATGGCCCAATGCTTATTCCTTATTACGCTTTATTCAACAACATAAATTTACCAAAGCCGAAAAGTTGCGGGTAATTTCGAAAGGCTCGTCGAACGGTATTCTTGTTGCCAATTATACGCCTGAAAATATTGATAAGGCATTAATCGCGCAATTGAAAACAACAATCAAATACGATGCATCAAAATTTTATTTGGTGGTGATAGGACGTATAGTTGCTGACAAAGGTATAGTAGAATTGATGGAAGCGTTTAAGCAATTGCAACAAGCACATCCGCAATTGCACTTGTTGTTACTTGGCAATTATGAACAAGCTTTAGATCCCTTACCACAAGCTACTTTGGATTTTATTCAACACAATGAAGCTATCACCCATGTGCCTTGGACTAATCATGTTGCAGCGTATTTATCGTTTAGTAATTTATTGATACATGCCAGTCACCGCGAAGGTTTTCCGAATGTATTGTTACAAGCCGGAGCCATGCATGTGCCGATGGTGGTGTCCGATATTGATGGTAATAATGATATCGTGACGCATCAAAAAACGGGTTTATTGTTTAAAGTAACCGATACAGCGGATATTATAGCACAAGTAAATTATGCCATTGAAAATCCAATTCAACTAAATCAAATGGCGGAACAGTTGCAACAAGAAATTCGTTTGAATTACAGTCAAGCGGTTATTCACGAAGCCATTTATGAAAATTACCAACGCTTATTAAAATCAAAAAAGTAATTTTTTAAAGCGCCAATGAATACTGCCGAATATTATATCACACACTTGCAATTACAACGTCATCCCGAAGGCGGCTTTTACAAAGAAACGTACCGCAGTGTTGAAACCCTTGCGCAACAAGCACTTCCGAATCGTTTTTCGGGAGATCGAGCTTTTAGTACTACGATACTTTTTTTAGTTCCGGGAAATACCTTCAGTGCTTTTCATCGCATCGCTGCTGATGAAGGCTGGCATTTTTATACCGGAGCAGCTTTGGATATTTATGTGATTTATGAAGATGGGCGGGCCGAATTAAAAAAGCTGGGTGCTAATTTAGCGGCAGGCGAGTCGTTTCAACACATCGTTCCGGCCGGCGCATGGTTTGCTTCGAAATGCAGCGATGAAAACAGTTTTTCATTAGTGGGCTGTACGGTAGCTCCGGGCTTCGATTTTGCTGATTTTGAAATGGGCAAGCAACAGGAATTGTTAACTTTGTTTCCGCAACACCAAGATTGGATTACGAAGCTGTGTCGATTGTAAGCCGAAGGAAAAGGACTTGTATCTATTTTTAGTTTAATTAACTTGTACTATGGAAATTTTACGTGCTACCGGAATTCATAAAGCTTATGGCACTTTACAAGTGTTGAAAGGCGTTGATTTAAGCGTTCAACGTGGCGAAATCGTTGCTATTATTGGCAGTAGCGGAGCCGGTAAAAGCACCTTGCTTCATATTATCGGCACCTTAGATCAAGCCGACCAAGGCACCTTAAGCATAGCCGATACTGCCGTTCATACCTTAAAAGGTCAAGCCTTAGCCAATTTTAGAAACAAACAAATCGGCTTTATTTTTCAATTTCATCATTTGTTGCCTGAATTTACGGCCTTAGAAAATGTGATGATGCCGGCCTTGATAGCCAAAACCAAAGAATCAGTTGCTAAACAAAAAGCCATAGCCTTACTTACTGAACTGGGTTTAGCCGAGCGTATACAACATAAACCTGCTCAATTAAGCGGAGGAGAAGCACAGCGAGTGGCGGTTGCTCGTGCCCTTATTAACGATCCGGCGATAATCTGTGCCGACGAACCCAGCGGAAACTTAGATTCTACTACAGCCCAAGAATTGCATCAATTATTTTTCGATTTGCGTTCGAAGTTGGGAATAACCTTCATTATCGTAACCCACAACGAAAGTTTAGCACAAATGGCTGACCGAACTGTAATTATGAAAGACGGCTTAATGCAATAAGTGCAAAATTTAGTTACTGCACTTCCTCAGCTTATTTTTCGACTGCTTAGGCTATTACTTTTTGACTTACCTTTGCGCCATGTCAAGTAAAGGAAAAATATTGGTTGCCATGAGTGGTGGTTTGGATAGTACCATGGCTGCCTTAATGCTGCACCAAGAAGGTTATGAAGTAGTGGGTGTTACCATGAAAACATTTGATTATGCCACTTCCGGCGGCTCTAAAAAGGAAACCGGCTGTTGTAATTTAGATACCATCAATGATGCACGTGAAGTAGCGGTAAATAACGGGTTTGCCCATTATATTTTAGATATTAAGGATGAATTTGGTGAAATGGTAATCAATGATTTTGTGGATGAATACCTGGCCGGAAGAACGCCCAATCCATGTGTATTATGCAATACGCATATCAAGTGGGATGCCTTATTAAAGAAAGCAGATGCCTTAGGATGTGAATACATAGCTACCGGACACTATGCCCGTAAAGGCGTTAAAGATGGACGCTATTTTATTACCAAAGCGGTGGATGAAACCAAAGATCAAAGTTATGTATTGTGGGGATTGAGTCAGGAAAGTATACGTCGTACCATTTTCCCCTTAGGCGCATTGCGTAAAACGGAAGTGCGTAAAAACGCTATGGATGCCGGTTATGAAGCAGTAGCCACAAAAAGCGAAAGCTATGAAATTTGCTTTGTGCCCGATAACGATTACCGTGGCTTTTTGAAACGTCGTAAACCCGAATTGCAAGCGCAAGTGAATGGGGGTTCTTATGTCGATAAAAACGGAACGGTATTAGGCAAGCACGAAGGTTTTCCATTCTACACCATTGGTCAACGTAAAGGATTAGGAATTGCTTTAGGGGAGCCGATGTTTGTTACCAATATAGATCCTGCAACCAATCAAGTACAGTTGGGACCATTGTCGGAATTGAACCGCAGCGAAATGTTTGTACATAAATTAACCTGGCAAAAGTACCATCAACCCGAACAATTAGAGGGCTTGCTCATTAAAATACGTTATAAAGATAAAGGGCATACGGGTAAATTGAAATTCAACGGTGATAAAGTATGGATTCAATTTGATGAAGAAGTGGCCGGCATTGCACCCGGACAATCCGCAGTTTTTTATGAAGGAGAAGATGTAGTAGGAGGTGGACGTATTCACAGCTCGTGGTAATTGCGAAATGCAAACTATTGTATATATTTACGCTATACTATGAAGCAGTACCTATTCCTTTTTATTATCTTAATTGTTGCAATCGTCGCTTGTAAAAAGAAAACAGTTGAAAGCATCGATACTAAATTATCCTACTACCCAATGGCAGTTGGAAAGTATATTATTTATGATGTGGATTCTATCGTGTATAATGATTTTACCCATCAACAAAACAAACATTCTTTACAAGTAAAGTTTCTTTATGCCGATACCTTTCGGGATCAATTGAATGATTTGACTTTTCGTTTAGAACGCTATGAACGTGAAAATAGCAATGCGGGTTTTGTGCTTAAAGATGTGTGGAGCGCTAAACAATTGCCCGGACGAATAGAAGTGGTAGAAGAAAACCAGCGATTTATAAAATTTGCATCGCCAGTTATTTTATCGGCTACTTGGCACGGTAATACCTTTATTACACCCGATTTAAATGATCCTACGTCTAAGTTTTTAACGGATTGGGAATATACTTATACTTCTTTGGATGAATCTTTCGATTTGCATGGCGTAACTTATGATTCGGTAGTTACGGTATTAGAGCATCAAGAAGAAATTCCGCAATTGGAATCAAGCGAATTTAAAACCATCTACGCCAAGCATATTGGTCCGGTATACATGCACCGTAAGTTGCTCGAAAAGCAACCCTCCGATTTAGGCTGGCAAGGCGGTTTTGATGTAACGTATTTCATTAACGATCACAATTAAACAACACGTTTAACATGCAAAGGTTTCGAGCTGTTAAATTGTTTTTATGTTGTGCCGGACTAGTACTAATTGGCTTACCCGCTTTGTTGCATGCGCAAAATGCAACTAAAATCGGAACTGCTTTTTTCTCGTATTTGAATCACTTCCAAAGAGACAGCTTAGCCCAATTATTAACTTCAGATTTTGTGTTAAAACGAAATTATGTTGCTGTGCAAACCGATCGAAAATCTTTTTTAACGGACTACTTCGATTATAGTCAAAACCTCGAAGGACAATTCATACCGATACAACCCAAAGCTGATTCATTAACTTATACTACATTCGTAAAGGACCACAGTATTTACTTTACCTGTTTGTCTATTAAAGAACCAACCTGGAAATTTACCCTGTTGATTCGAAACGACAGTGTAGCCGGGATAAAAGTTGATTCGGTAAATAGTTATCAGGATTATTTAAAAGAAACTACCCAAAAAGAACAACTGTTTATGGCATGGTTGAACAAAGCATACCCCAGCGAAAATTGGGACCAGCTTTATCAAACCAATGGCTTATTGGTGAAGCGTTTGAAGCAATACGCTAAGCAACGAGACAAGTAAATGTATAGTTATAAAACTTAAATTATTCGTTTTATGAAAAGTAGAATCAAATGCCTTTTATTGCTAGCGATAGGTTTGGTAGCAAGCTTACAAAGTTATTCGCAATATGCAGTAAGTACCTATTCAGGCAATGGTGTTGCCGCTTATACGAACGGTTCAGTTTCGAATGCCCAATTCAATAAGCCTTTTGGAATGTGTAAAGATAAATTCGGTAATTTATTTATAGCCGATGGCAGCAATACGATTCGTAAAATAACGCCGCAAGGAATAGTGAGTACTTATGCCGGAACTACTACGGCAGGTTATTTAGACGGGCCGGCGGCTCAAGCCATGTTTCATAGTCCTTCGGATTTATGTACCGATGACAGTGGTAATGTGTATGTGGCCGATTTTGAAAATCAACGCATTCGCAAAATCACTACGAACGGGCAAGTGATAACTATTGCCGGTAATGGTACAGCAGGCTACCGCGATACAATAGGCAGTGCAGCACAATTTAATTATCCAAGAGGAATAGTAATCGATCAACAAAACCGATTGTTTGTGTGCGATAGTTGGAATCATCGTATTCGTAGGATTGATGCACAAGGAATGGTGAGTACTTATGCCGGAGGTGGCACAGCAATGGGAGTTGGCAGTACAGGAGCCTTTGTGGACGGTGCTGATACCAGTGCTCGTTTTTTTACGCCTGCAGGTTTGGCAATTGATTCGGCTGGAAACTTATATGTAGCCGACGCTTACAATCATCGTATACGCAAAATCAGTATCACTAAGCAAGTCACAACGCTTGTTGGTAGTGGGGCAATTGGTAATGGGAATGGAGGCTATGCAAATGGTTTGGCCAATACTTCTAAATTAAATACCCCAACCGAATTGGCAGTTGACTCCCTCGGCAATTTATGGATAAGCGATACGTTTAACGAACGCATACGTTGGTGGAATAAAGCCACCAATCAAGTTTATACCATTGTCGGCGACGGGCTGCCCGGTTTCTTAAACGGACCGGATTCTACTGCAGAATTTAATTTTCCACGTGGAATAGTTTTGCAAACGAATCAAATTTTAGTGTGTGATTATAATAACCACAGTATTCGTGCAATAGCTTGGATGCCTACAGCCATTAAAGAACTCGGGCAAGCAGCATCGTTGATTAATCTTGCACCTAATCCAACAGCAGCCAATTTAGTTATACATTGCGACGCATCACTTTTGCAAACCCAGGTACAAGTACAAATTATTGGAATAAACGGTCAAGTTATGTTGAACAAAGCAATCGTATCGCCTGAAACAATGATTGATTGCCGTTCTTGGCCGAAAGGGTTGTATCAAGTGCGCCTGTTGCCTTCTGGAATTACGCGTAGTTTTATTAAAGATTAAAAGCTAGCAAATGCTACTTGTAGTTCTTAAGAAGACAAGCTACTTTTAACCTTCAATTTCTACCAATGCGAAACTTTATACTTGCCCTTATCATTCTATCGCGTAATGCGGCTCTGGCTCAAAACGCTGATTCTACTTCACTTGCAGCACAAAAGGAAGATAAGTATATTCAATACTACAATTTGCGTGATACGACTTTTCAATTGAAAGAGCTGTTGATTACGGGTTTTCAGCCAAATGATCCGCGCTTTACATCTATACATATTGAAGCTTATAGTCTTAAAGAAATGAATGAAAAGGCTCCGTATAATTTGTCGGATGCCTTAGCAAAACTACCGGGCATCAATCAAATCAATACCGGTAATGGAATTAGCAAGCCGGTTATTCGGGGTTTATATGGAAATCGAATTTTAGTATTGTTATCGGGCAATCGCTTCGACAATCAACAATGGCAAGATGAACACGGTTTGGGCTTATCGCAAATTGGTATCGATAGGGTTGAAGTTATTCGTGGGCCGGCTTCATTGCTTTATGGTAGCGATGCATTAGGTGGAGTAATAAATGTAATTGAAGCTAAGCCAAGCAAACCCGGATATGAAGCCGATATCAATACACAACTCAACTCCAATGCCTTGGGTACTTTGACAGCTTTAGGGCTTCATTACAAAGGAACTAAAAATTGGTACCGCATAAGAGTAGGGCTTGATAACCATGCCGATTATACCGATGGAGCCGGTACTCGTGTGTTGAATTCGCGCATGAAAGGGTATTATGTAAAGGCAGGATGGGGTTTTCAAAAACGCAATTGGAAAATGGAGAATTCCTACAATGGCTCTTATTCAATTTTTGGTTTTATAATGGAGGATACTCGCACATCCTACCAACCCGATGCACGTTATTCGCGTGCCACTTCTACCTTACCACATCATTTGGTTTTGTTGAATATTTTTAATTCACAGAACACCTTTTTATTAGGAAAATCAGTATTAACTTGGAACCTGGGAATGCAATCCAATAGTCGCCGTGAAGATGAAGGCGGAGGCTCCATCAGCTTAAACATGCATT
>JAHEYX010000150.1 GCA_023251415.1 Chitinophagales bacterium | reverse complement strand
GTTTCTAAGTGAACAAGGCATGCGTCAAATTTTGCAAAAAACAGAAAACCATTATTTGCAAGATCAGGCGAAAGATATGCCGAAAGTAGATGCTGAATTGTTTTTCACCATCGACGAAAAAAATAATCAAGTTGAATTAACTGAAAAAGGTATTCAATTAATTACTTCATCCGGTGAAGATGCTAACTTCTTTGTGATGCCGGATGTTGGAGGTGAAATTGCAGAATTGGAAAAAGCTGCTTTAAATGCCGAAGAAAAACTAGCCGCTAAAGATAAATTACTAACCGACTTCGCCTTAAAGAGCGATCGTATACACTCTGTTCAACAACTATTGAAGGCTTATACTTTGTTTGAAAAAGATGTTGAGTATGTGGTAATGGAAGATAAAGTGAAAATTGTTGATGAACAAACCGGTCGTATTCTCGAAGGGCGTCGTTACAGCGACGGCTTACATCAAGCCATCGAAGCCAAAGAAAATGTAAAAGTAGAAGCCGCTACACAAACCTTTGCAACCGTAACACTTCAAAATTATTTCCGGATGTTCCACAAACTGTGTGGTATGACCGGAACTGCGGAAACTGAAGCCGGTGAATTCTGGGAAATTTACAAATTAGATGTGGTTACCATTCCGACCAATCGCCCAATGGTGCGTAAGGATATGGAAGATTTGGTTTACAAAACCAAAAAGGAAAAATACAATGCAGTAATTGATGAGATTCAAAAATTGGCTGCTGCCGGTCGTCCAGTATTGGTCGGAACAACTTCAGTAGAAGTAAGTGAATTATTGAGTCGCATGTTGAAGTTGCGCAATATTAAACACAATGTGCTTAATGCAAAACAACACCAACGCGAAGCTGAAATTGTGGCTGAAGCAGGGTTTGCAGGTACTGTAACCATCGCCACCAATATGGCCGGTCGTGGTACAGATATTAAATTGAAAGCCGGCGTAAAAGAAAGTGGTGGTTTGGCTATCATCGGTACCGAACGTCATGACAGTCGTCGTGTCGATCGTCAGTTGCGTGGTCGTGCCGGTCGTCAAGGCGATCCCGGAACTTCTCAATTCTTCGTTTCTTTAGAAGATGACTTGATGCGTTTGTTTGGAAGCGATCGCATTGCTTCTTTAATGGATCGTATGGGTTACAAAGAAGGAGAAGTAATTCAGCACAGCATGATTTCAAAAAGTATTGAACGTGCACAAAAGAAAGTGGAAGAAAATAACTTTGGTGTTCGTAAACGTTTATTGGAATATGATGACGTAATGAATAAACAACGTAGCGTTATTTATACCAAACGCTACCATGCCTTAATGGGTGAACGATTGAGTCTTGATATCGATAATTCGATTTATGATCAATGTGGGGTTGTAGTTAACGCTCATCATGAAAACCGCGATTTTGAAAGCTTCCGTTTGGGTGTAATCATGCAGTTCTCGGTTGATACAGCTATTACCGAAGAACAATTTAATAAACAAAAAATCGATACCTTAGGCCAGTTGCTTTATCATGAAGTAAAAGAAGCTTATCGCCGTAAAAACCACGCCATCATTGCTGAAGCATTACCGGTTTTACAAAATATTCGCAATGAACAACCGCAAATTGAAAACGTTGTAATGCCTTTTAGCGATGGTAGAAAAGGAATGCAAATTACCTGCAATTTAAATAAGGTATTGAGCACTCAAGGGCAGGAAATTATTACAGCACTTGAAAAAACAATCTCACTTATTGCTATTGATGAACAATGGAAAGAACATTTGCGTCAAATGGATGATTTGAAACAAAGCGTTCAGAACGCAACATACGAACAAAAAGATCCTTTGTTGATTTATAAATTTGAAGCGTTCGAATTGTTTAATGAGATGCTAGGTGAAACCAATCGTGAAATCCTCAACTTCTTATTAAAAGCACACTTACATGCTGAATCGAATCAAGAGGTTCGTCAGGCGCGGCCTACGCAACGTACGGATATGAGTCGCTTACGTACACAAAAAGACGAGTTCCGTCAACAATTAGAGCAAGAAGACGCCAATCGTCAAGCTATGCAAGGTGCGAGTGAAGGCCCAAAACCAACACCAATTCATGTAGGTCCAAAAATTGGCCGTAACGATCCTTGTCCTTGTGGAAGTGGTAAAAAATATAAAGCTTGTCACGGTAAAGATGCCATAGAATAATACATACCCTTTTTTTAATTTTTTAAAAAGCCATTCGAAAAAAACGAATGGCTTTTTGTATAAAAATGCGAATGTTTTTTATACCAAGCGCTTGCATTTCTCGTTATGGAAACAAACAATTATTTACAACTTTTAGCTACTTCTACTTGTTAAATTCCCTTATTTCTCTATTTTTATAAAATGAATATTAATCGCTTCACTCGTTTATGTTTATTGCTCACACTTTTTATAGTGCTTGGCAATTCCAGCTTTGCTCAAAAGAAAACCAATAAAAAATACCCGGCTTTGTTGTGGGAAATTTCAGGCAATGGAATGAAACACAAATCGTATTTGTTCGGAACCATGCACATCAGTAATAAGATGGTGTTTAACTTATCCGACTCGTTTTTCTATGCATTGAAAAGTGTCGATAAAGTTGGTTTAGAAGTAAATCCGGATCATTGGCAAGATGATATGATTCGTTCGGAAAACGAAAAAGATGATATGGTAAAATATACCGACCCCAATTACCGAACTACCATTACACAAACTTCATTTACGTTAAATGATTATGGCGGATGGTTAAGTACCTTATTAAAAATGCAACCCTCCATTATCAATAGTTTGTTGTACCGCAATTACAATAAGTATAATGAAGACTATGAAGAAGATACTTTTTTGGATTTATACATTTATCAAGCCGGTAAAAAATTAGGCAAAACAGCTACCGGAATGGAACACATGAAAACCAACGATGTTATTCAAATCGATGCGTATCGTGACATGTTGTTAGAAAAGAAAAAAGCCAAAGACAATGGCAATACGTATCGCTTGCGTGAAAAAATGGAAGATGCCTATCGTAATCAAGATTTAGATGTAATGGACTCGTTAGAAAAAATACAAATGCAAAGCGAGGCTTATATGAATCGCTTTTTGTATTACCGAAACATCATTCAAGCTAATTCGATGGATACAATTTTAAAAGGCGGTGCTTCCTTGTTTGTTGGTGTAGGCTGTGCGCATTTACCTGGCGAAAAAGGGGTGATAGAATTGTTGCGCAAAAAAGGCTATACGCTTCGTCCGATACGCATGAATGAACGTGATGCCAAACAAAAAGAAGAAATCTCTAAAATGCGTTGCCCTGTTGTATTCAAAACCTATAAAAGTGAAGACGGGCGTTACCAGGTAGATATGCCCGGAAAACCTTATGATATGTCTGATTCTCGTTATTTTGACAGCAGACAATACAGCGACATGAGTAATGGTTCGTATTATATGGTAACTCGATTACGTACCCATGCCTTGTTAATTGGTGATGATGAAAAAAAGGTTCGTTCAAAAATCGACAGTTTACTGTATGAAAATATTCCGGGGAATATTCTATCTAAAAAATCCATTCAAAAAGATGGATATGATGGTATTGAGGTGATTAATAAAACACGACGTGGCGATGTGCAACGCTACAATATTTTCGTTTTGCCTGACGAGGTAATGGTGTTTAAAATGAGTGGACCGTATGATTATTTGCAAAACGGAAACGAAGCGGATTTGTTTTTTAATTCCATTCACTTAAGTACTCGTGCAACTTCCACCGCTTATCAAAACTATAAATCACCGAGCGGCGATTTTACGATTGAGCTTCCGGTATCCCCATTTGCTTACTTGAATAAAAAAACATTTACCAATGTCAACCGTTGGGAGTATGAAGTAACAGATCCTTCTTCCGGAAATTCATACGGAATATGGCATACCGCTCGTCATAATTTTACTACCATTAATGATGATAGTACCATCCTGGAATTAATGAACATCAGCTTGTATCAGAGCGAGGCTGTGGTTTATCCGACACGTCATGTTTATTTTCAAAACAAAGGCTATGCAAATTTAGCGGTAACCTATAAAATGAAGGACAGTAGTTATTTGTTTGTACAAAACATTATTCGCGGCCCTCATCAATACGTGTTGTTTTTTCACAGTAAAAATGCCGCGAGCGATGAACGCTTTTTTAACTCTTTTAATTTTACGCCATTCCAGTATAATAGCCTAACAACCTATACCGATCAAGTAGCTCAAATTACTTGTCAAACACCCTTTCAGCCAAAAATCGATACCGCATTTAGAAGAGCCTATCTTGCAATGAATTTTGCAAAGGATAACTTTGTTAACGGAGTAGAAAAGTTGGAATATTGGCAAGACAAACAAAACATCAAACTGGTAAATGATTCCACCATGGAAACGGTGTTTATTCAAACGCGACAGTTGCCGGTTTATTTCTATGTAAAAAGCATGGATAAGTTTTGGAAAAAAGAAATAGAAGCCTATTACGATAGTACCACTCATATTTTAAAATACCGCAAGCCGGTAAAATTAGCCGATGGAACCAGTGGCTATGATGTAGCCTACACCGACACCGGCGCTACTCAATTGGTGAAAATTCGTTTCTTACTGAAAGGTCGTTTGTTGCTTTATGTATTAACCGTGAGTGCGTTAAATGAGCCCGAAAGTGTATTAACCAATACAACTTTTAATTCCGTATTACCGAATGTTAAAGCAGGTAATGATCCGATTACTAAAAGTAAATTGCCCGATTATTTCCGCGACTTCTACTCCACCGATGAAAAAACAAGAACCAAAGCACGCAACTGGATTAGTAATATAGTGTACAATGAAGAAGGCATTTCCGATTTATTAAAAGCCTACCGAAATTATAAGCCTGAAGAAAAAGACTTTTATGAAAACAAAACAAAATTAGTGCGTGAGTTTGGATTTATTTCCGATACCCTTGCAGGCAAACAGTTAATGAAAGCTATTTTACAAATTTATGATTGGAGCAGTGATACCAGTATGTTTCAAAATCAAGTGTTTAATGCTTTAGCTCGTATTCGCAGTAAAACAGCCTATAACGAATTGAAGCAACTGCTGGTGATGGACCCTCCTGTTTTTGATAACAGTTATGAGTTAAAAGACTTGTTCAATTTGTTAAGTGATTCATTGAACACCACCAAAGTGTTGTTTCCGGAAATATTGCAATTGTCGGCCTTAGATGATTACAAAGACCATATTAATAGTTTATTGGAGTTAATGATTGATAGCAATAAAATAAGTGCTAAAGATTATGAATCCTATTTCAGTAAATTATTTTTTGACGCAAAAATTAATCTAAAAAAGCAGTTTGCAAAAGATGAAGAAATGATTAAAACATTAAGTGATAAAGACGAGCAAGAAGCCAGTCGTTCGAAAAAATACTTTAACAGCGAAGAAGTAAACGATGATGTGGTGCGCGACTTTAAACTATTGGCTCCTTTTTGTGCCAGCAATCCGATGGTTAGAAAATACTTTGATAAGGCCTTGCTTAGTAAAAATAACTTGTTGGTATTGGATGCGATTACAGCATTGGCCAAAAACAAAGTGCCATTGCCAGATTCAATTTTAAACAAACTGGCAGCGAATACCATGTACAGTTACAACTTGTACCAACGTTTGGGTACATGCAATGCAGAAGCGTTATTCCCTCAAAAATACAAAACCCAAAAATTACTGACATACAGCCAAGTGTTTTATGAAGGCGATTATAAATTATTAGATACAATCGTTTTTTTAAATAAAACCAAAACAACTGTTAATCACATTAGTGGTTATGTTTATGTATACAAATACCGTTTAGATCATGATGGTCCGTGGTATTTAGCCTTCTGTGGTGTACAACCATTACAAGAAAACAAAACAGCATATAATGGTAAAGTTGATATCGTTAAAATACAAATCGATGATAAACTTCCGTTGCAAAAACAAATCGATAAAGCTATAGCCATGGCAGCAATGCGCTATGTACCTAATGGTCGTTATTTCTTCAAAGGAAATTTATCGTATGATAATGACAATGATTAAATAAACCATCAGCAATAAAAAAGCGGAACCCTATTTTTAGGCGTTCCGCTTTTTTATTGCTCAATACCGGTTAACTGCTTTATTCTTCAATTAGAAACTCATCCACAAACAACCATGCCGGTTCGCCTTTACTCCAATGCCATTCCGGTAACTTGCCGTAATTTTTTGCTGTAATGCGGTAATAACGATAAGGCTTTTTAACCGGCACTTTAATGTCTTTTGTTAAGGCATGGTCAATAGTGTCTGAAACATTCGTTTGTACTTTTTCAATCAATTCATAGTTTACTCCATCCGCACTTCCTTCAAACGTAATGCTTGGAGGCATCATTATCCAGGCTCCTTGATCTTGTAAGCAACCCAAGCCTATCGACTTCAATTGCTTCACACTGCTTACATCCAATATTACCACCACATCCTTTCCGGGATATCCTTGCCAATTACCAATGCGCCAATTTGAAGTACCGCGTTGTAAATCAATAAGCGCATTATCACCACCTGCAGTGTATTGATTATCGTAATTGGTTAATAATCGAATTGAACGACCGGCCGGAAGTTTTATGAAATCGGCCGCTACCGTTTTGCTTTTTAGGGCTTTCATTTTATTCTCGCTATAAGCTTCTACATGACAGTTTTTGGTTATAATAAATGAGTTGGTATAAATTTGAAACGGTGCTTGGTCTACTGAATAATAAATTGTGGATTGCTTATCCGCTTCATTAATAGTATGCAATTCAACTGTAAATTGATCAATGAAATTACGAGAGGGATTATTAAAATAAGGAACTGGTTCGCTTTTTGGCGCTTCACTAGCCGCGTAACTTAAGTTGCCTAAGCTGTCTTGCATCGGCTCATTTTGTGTGTTATATAAAAATTGTAAGTGAGCCGCTTGCAAATTGTTGTGCGAAAGAAATTTAGGCATTAACACGCCATTGTTTCGAATGGCATGTAAACTGCCGTGCACACGATTGTAGTTGGTGATGGTTGATGTGGACCCATCGGCCGTGTGTAGAGTGATTTGATTAAAGTTAGGTATTCCTAAAATATAATTGGTATTGCCCGGGCATAAAGGATAGAACCCCATGGCACTAAATACATACCA
Organism: Chitinophagales bacterium; assembly: GCA_023251415.1. Taxonomy (GTDB): domain Bacteria; phylum Bacteroidota; class Bacteroidia; order Chitinophagales; family CAIODY01; genus JAHEYX01. The sequence goes on along the minus strand of JAHEYX010000150.1, from coordinate 435 downwards.
CGCACTCATTTGACCACAATCTTCATTTCCGATTAAACCATCAGGCGCATTAGTATAAAATTCGTTTACACATTTAGTGATCAAACTGCGCATTGCCTGACCACGATCTTTGCAAATGCCGTAAGCATAAATAATGTGGTGGCTCGGTTCATTGCCATGGGCATACTGACCAATTAAACCGGAGATGTCGGCTTGTTGGCGACCGCGTGTATGCTCTTCCGCTTTAAATAATTCATCCAGGTGCTTATCCAATTGATACAATCGGTTTACGGTTACTAAATCTTGTTGAACGGAAAGTGAATATTGCCAAGCGTTTGCTTCCGTAAAATATTGATTCACTTCATACGGATCAAACTTAGCAATCCAACTGCCGTTCTTTTTAGGTTGAAAAAAGCCACTTTGCGGATTGTATAAATTGACCCAGTTATTTGATCG
>JAHEYX010000149.1 GCA_023251415.1 Chitinophagales bacterium | reverse complement strand
TAATACCACCTATGATTGGACGGTTAATCAAAGTTGTATGTATGCGAATAGTACAGTAGTAGCCGGTCAATTTACCACCGCTTATATTCCTTGCAATATTCCATTAAACTTAACAACAAGCAATGCAACTGCTAATCAAGTAACTGTAACTTGGGCTCCGGTGAATGGCGCTGCTACCTATTTATTGGAGTATAAAAAGGCGACCGCTACCAATTGGACGAATTCAATTTTAGTATATGGAACTACTTCGGCCATTTTCGGATTAACAGCAGCCACTTTATATGATGTTCGTTTAAGTTGTACTTGTACGAACGCAGCTGTAAGCAATTATGCTACTACTCAATTTACAACATATACTTCAACTTGTATGGCTTATGGAGTGAATGGAAGTGAATACATTGATCAATTCACATTAGGAACAATCAACCGATTATCGGGTCGAGAAGTTGGAGGTTATTTAAATACGGGTTTGGCTACAACGCTTGTTAAGGGTTCAACATTAACCGGACAATACAGTGTTGGGTTTAATCCTGGAATAACATTTGGAGAAAATTTTGCGGTTTATATTGACTTTAATCGCAATGGTACATTTACAGATGCTGGTGAGCGTGTAGTAGGACCAATAAGCATTTCCAGCGGTGCGGTGTTTAATTTTAATGTGAGTATTCCAACTAATGTGAGTTCAGGTCAAACTAAAATGCGTGTAATGATTTCTCGCACTGGAACAACAGTTACACCTTGCATGACCGGATTTAAAGGTGAAGTAGAAGATTATACTGTTACTATAAGTCCTAATAGCAATCGTATTATCGAATCTACTAACTTATCAGACTTAACCGAAACAACAGCAGCAACTACTATGCAAATTTATCCTAATCCATCTCAAGGCCTGTTTACAATTGAAATTCCGGAATCAAATGAACCATTAAGCTATCAAGTATTTAGTTTAAATGGAAATGTAGTAGCCGAAGGTAAAATAACTGATGCAACGCATGCCGAATTAAATTTGGCTGATTTGCAAAATGGTTTATACATGTTAATAGTTACTAGCGAAACTAAAACACAACATTGGACACATCGTATTAGCATTATGCATTAATCACTAACTACAGTGTAGGGCACCAAGGGTAAAACTGCGGTGCCCTTTTTTTTACAAACAGCTTATGAACAAACACAACAACTACCTGCAACGAAAGGGCAAATCGATTTATTTTTATTGTTTACCTAAATTAGGCATATTGCGGTTAATCAGTTTCCTTTATTTTCAAGATACTGCATTACATACTCTTTTTTTCGTTGTGAAACCGGAATAGTATGACCGGTATCTAACACCAATACACCGCTATCGATTTTACGATCGAATAATTTGATGCGAGCTGAATTTACGAGACAAGAATGATGCGTGCGTATAAATCCAGCATCGCTTAACAAATCCTCATAAAAGCGTAAATTTTTAGATACAAATATGGGCTCGGTATTGGCAATATTAAATTTGGTATAAGCTCCTTCCGCTTCACAAAACAACACGTCTTTCATTTTAACGAAATAGGTTTTTTCCATATCTTTTAAAACTATTTGACGCTCGGTTTCCGGCTTTGGTGCAACTTGCTGAAGTAATACTTGCACTTGTTGCTGCAATTGCATTTGTTTAATATTATGCATCGCCTTATTTAAGCTTTGGTGCAATTCGTAAGGGTCTATTGGTTTTAACAAGTAATCTATGGCACTTACTTTAAACGCTTGTACAGCATATTGGTTATGAGCAGTTGTAAAAATGAGTTGAAAGTTGGTTTGTTCTAATTTGCGTAATAAATCAAAGCCTTGACCATCATCCATTTCTACATCCAATAACACAATATCAGGCTGAAAAGCGGCTATAGCTGTTAAACCGGTTGCAACACCATTTGCATCCGCAATTTCATGGTGTCCTTCACTCCAGCTTTGAACCATTGCTCGTAACGTTTCCCGAATGGGCGCTTCATTATCAATTAATAGAATTTTCATGGTAAGCGTAGGTGTTATTAATTAATTTGAAGAGGCATGCTCTTTATATAAAACCGGTAAAGATATTCTAACCCAAACTCCTTTATCGGGGCCGTTTTCAATCGTGAATCCGGCTTTGGTTTTTAACTTAATATTCAATAAATAAATACGATCTTTAATTATTTGACTGGCTCTGCTAATGTGTTGGTTGTTGTCATTTGCTTTAGTAGACAATCCTTTACCATTATCTTGTATGGTAACTAACAGTTCTTTACCCTGTAATTCGAAATTTATTTTAATGATACCCGGATAATCAATGCCTGAGAAACCATGTTCAATGGCGTTCTCAACGAATGGTTGAATAATCATCGACGGAAGCAATAATTCATCAATTTCTAAGGAAGGCGCATAATTTAATTCAGCTTCAAAGGATACCGGGAAGCGCATTTTTTGCACTTCGAGGTAGTTGGTTAAAAAATCTATTTCTTGTTCTATCGTTACATAATCTTTGTAAGTGCTTTCCAAAGTTTCGCGCATTATATGGCTGAATTTGGAAAGATTGTTTGCCATGGTCAGTTCATTACCTTGTTTCATAGCTAATTTTTGTAAAGCACTTAATGCATTAAAGAAAAAATGCGGATTCATGCGTGCCCGATTCAAGCGCTGCTCGGTTTCTAAGATATTTTTGCGATGATTCAAATTTTGTTGACGTATGTAGAAGGCAGTTGCTATTACAGCCAATAGTGCAATTATTGCCAATAACAAATACAATTGTTTTATACGCGATAAATCTTTAATAATGGCTTCGTTTTTTGCTTGATTGTATTTCTTTTCGATAGCTGCTACGGCAATACTGTTTTCAACGGTATGCATACTATCGGTTAAGGCTTTAGCTTTTAAAGTGGCTTCTAGGGCTAATTTATAATCGTTGTTTAAACGAGCAATTCGTGCCACTAATTCATAGGTTTGGTTGAGGTAAGCAGGATTATTTATTTGTAAATCGTAATATAATGCTGAATCTGCACATTGTGCTGCAGCTTTATAGTTCTTCATTTCAATGTATAAATCGGCTTTATCAAAATAATTGCTGCGTAAATCATCCTTGTTATTTCGATTTACATAACACATGGCACTATCTAAATAACGCATGGCTTCACTGAACTGTTCCAATTCCCATTGTATACCTTGTAAATTCGAATAACATAAGGAAATGATTGGTCTATAACTTATTGAACGTGCCAGCTTCATTGATTCGTAAGTTAAAGCTTCAGAAGTATCTAAACTGCCTTTTTTATGCGTGTCTTGATAATGCCATAAATAGCGTTTTGCTGTTAACCAATAAAAATGAGCTCGACGACGAATGTCTTTGATTTGAGGAATCAAGGCATATGCTTTTCGCGTATAAATAATACCTTTTTCAGCTTGATTGGTTTGGTTAAAAGTTTGCGCAATCATGGTGTTAACGCGCACCAATTCATCAATATTATTGGCATGTTCTGCAGCTTTTAATAATTTGAAATTGTACACTTGTACCTTGCCAAAATCACTTTTGGAATAATAAATGCCGGCTAAGAATTTATACGTGGTCAATAAACAACTGTCGTTACAATGTAATTTGGTGTAGATAGCTTCTGCATTTAATAAATAAGCTTCTGCCGAATCCGGAAAGGTTTCGTCGAGTAGTGTTCCCAGTAACTCATTACCTTTAGCGATACACAACTTGTTTTTTGACTGGATTAATTGCAACCCTAACTTAGCTTTGTCAATAGTTTGCGGTGCTTTTAGATAAGCCTCACAATCGCAACCGGATTGTGCATAAGCAGCAAAACGCAGCAATAAAAGGAGAAGAGTTATATAATACTTCATAACAGTAGTTGAATGTTTTGCAGCTAAAGATAAGCTTTGCCTGATAATTGCGAATAGTGGATTAATAAGTGATGCAATATTATTTACAAGTGATAAAGTTGCGCCAAAGTAAGTGGTTATGGTCAATTGCTTATATTTGTTGTATGAAATTACTGCTAGTTTTATTAGTTACAGTTGTAGTTTTGCTTATTGTTGCAATCGGCACCCTTATCTATTTTTTAATTAAACGAAAAAGGAATGCAGCAATTATAAGTGGCATCATCAGCTTGTTATTGGGAATATTGTGTATCAGTTTAATAATTACCCTATCAGTAAAAACGGCGAAGCGCATACAATCAGCGTTTAAACCAAAAAGTGGAACAGCAATCTATACGGCAATTTTTAATAAACCTTTGCCTTGTACTCAGGTCGTACATATACTAACGCCCACGATTCCACGAATTGACGTTGATTTACTTTTTCATGTAAAGCTTTGTCCCGAAGAGCTTGATCGTATTTTGCAACAAAATAACTATACTCTGGAACGGGTTGCTGTAAAAAATTTGCACGATCATATCCCATTAGTGCAAACCGATTGGTTTAAGCCGCAAGAATTAGGCGATACGCTAATGGTCTATCATGCCATAATAGGAAATGGCGATCAGTTTTTGTTTTGTAATCAACTTAAAACCGAACTATTCATTCGTGATATTCACGATTGACGCTACTGATTAATGGGATTTTATTACTTATTACCAATTCATTTGACGTAAATTTTCAGCATCCCAAAACGTACCGCTTGGTAAATGACGTTGTGCAAGTGCAACAATGTTTTTAGCGGAAGTTTCCGGTAATAGCGGTGCTTCTGTTCCTCCCATTTTTGTTTTTACCCAACCTGGATGAATAGCATTTACCTGAATTTGTTCGTTTTTTAAACGAGCCGATAAACTTTTAGTATACATGTTAATGGCTGTTTTCGACATGCGATAGGCATTGGAATCAGCTACAGCAAATCGATCCATTTGTCCCATTAAAGAAGATATAATGAAAATAACAGAGCCTTGTCCTGTAAATTCTAAAAGTGCTTCTGTAAAAAATACGGTACCAAAGACATTGGTTTCAAAGGTGCTAATAAAACTTTTTCTTTCCGGTACTAGGGTATTAATATCCGGTCCAATACCGGCGTTATTAATGATTAAGTCCAATTTTATTTTATTGCTTGAAAAATAGTTTTTTACCTGTTGTATCGACTGTTCAGCGGTTAACTCTAATTCCAATACAGTTAGGTTAGGATGAGCGGTTACATCAAGTGTGCCGCTTCTTGTACAAGCATAAACACGGTAATCAGTACGTAAAAATTCTGCTGTTAATGCTTTGCCAATTCCTGCTCCGGCTCCTGTAATAACTACTGTTTTCATTTACTTATTTTTTTGCGCATAATTTGAGACACCTCGAAAGAATTGAATTCCGCCAAATAAAATGGCACCCCAAAATATTAATCCGAAATCAGCCACAGTGGCAATTATACCACCGAAAAACCATACCCCACCCCATAACATGTCTTTCTTTGCTTTATTTCTCAATTCGCTATTGTATTGGGCATGCAAACCGGTAATAATAGTAGCTGCAGCTCCGTCGCTAAGGCCTTTTTGAGTTAATAAATACAGCACTTCATCATCAGATTTCTTCACTGAAAACAAATAAAAGGCGGCTTCTTCATAAAATGATTGATCAGCAACCGGTGTATTTTCATCAGCTTTCGAACTTAACGATTCATCGAGTAAATTGCTCATAAGTAAATTTATTGTTTTATAAACTTACAAAACTGTTTTAAATTTTTATAATTTATTTCTAATAAGTAAACTCCTGCGGGTAAGCTGCTCACATCCATTCGAATTGATCCATTTGTTTTAGTTGCAGGACAAACATAGGTTTTACCCAGAACATCACCTACCTTTAATTGTATTAACTCTTCTCCTATACCTGAAATAGTTAATTCCGTGCTAACCGGATTGGGACTTAAGCTTAGGCCAATTGTTGATAGCAGTGCAATGCTTGTTGTTCCAACCTGTACTGATAATGTACTAGTATCTGCTCCAGTGCAACTACTTGCAATTAACGAAACAGTATAACTTCCATTAGTTGCGTAAACATGATTGGGTTGTGGTGAAGTACTGTTATTGCCATCTCCAAAGCTCCAATAATACGCAGTGGCATTTGTTGAATTATTGACAAATTGTATAGTGGTGCCTGATGCCAGGGCGGTAGTAAATGAGGCGTTGGGTTTAACATCAAGTAATTTCCATTTCGCTAAACTGTCAAAAACAACCAATTTAACGGCATTACGAATATTCATGGCATCACCGGTACTTAAACTGGAATTGTACGTAATCAAGTTTGGATCTTTTTTGAAGATTGCAGTATAAAAGCAACAAGCCGCAGCATAAGAGCCTTCAATGGTTGGATGACTTTCATCGGCTTGGTATAAATTAATGCTCGGAAAATTGGTGCGCAAATAATGCCAAACAGCACCTACCGGAGAAACTTCACCTGCAGTGCTATCAGCCATCATACGATAACGCATTTGCAATAAACTATCCATGCCATTGTAAGTACAAACCGGTGGCCATACAGCACAATTTCCGGCATCACCATTTTTTCTACCCCAAGTCATGTAAAACAAACTTTTTGCACAGGTGTTATAGGCATGCACCAAACTGTCTAAACGTTTAGCGTAGGGAAAACAATCACTTTGCACCTGACTTAAAGGAAACGACGGTACTTGACTTTGTTCTTGTAATACCACGCGATCCCAATTACCGGCCATAATTTTAGAAGTGGTTAATGCTAAGGTGCTGTGTAATTGAAAAGTGCAGGAACCCGGTGCATTACTGTCAAACACTAAACTATCTCCCGTTGATTGTGTAACATCGTGTACCAATTGCGGTAAATTATTGACTGCTGTATAACTGTTACCAATAAACAATACACGTTTGGTTTGTTGGGCAAATGAACCAATAGCAAGGAGTAGCAATAAACTTAAAAGCGTGAATTTAATTTTCATGATTCAAAAAGAGCTAAGGTGTTAAAATGATTTTTTTAAGGTAAAAGGCTAATAGCTTGACCGATCAATAACAAAACATAGGCAATCAGGTTATATCGGAAGCTTAATTTATGTCGTGTTGCTGATTCCGTTTTGTTGCGTGTTAATACGAATGAAAAAGTGACAAAAGCTATGGCCAGCAGCATCACTACCGGATGTAAAATACTATATCGTAAATGCGGAGCAGTGCTGAGTTGATTAAAATCTACTTTCGGGCTATGCGTCAATAAAATTAAGCCTACTAAAAATTGAGCGTGATTAATACCAATGTTTAAACGCGCTATCAATTCATGAAACTTGGTATAGGCTTGTTTTTGGCGCCATGCATAATAACTGACAAGTAATGCTATCGGCACTATTACTAAAACAATAATTCGTAAGAAGGTATGAATCGAAACCAGCGTAGCGTACATTTTAATTAATTAAAATTACTTTTAGGGGGTGAATTAATGTTGTACTACAATGCCTCCATTGGGCACTTTAAACACGGTGTAATTATTAGTTAGATATGGTTTAATGGAAGCTTCACTTTCGTAAATTTTCACATAAAAATGCAATTTCGGATAGCTGATTACTTCCCGAAAAGTTTCATTCGAGTTTTCATCTGATTTGGCCTTGTTAAATAAATATTTAAAGGTAAGGTATT